>JBCCER010000009.1:0-53296 GCA_039030175.1 Pseudomonadota bacterium | reverse complement strand
TGTTTTTCCAGCTTGAAGCTGGGAATTCCGTAGATCAGCAGGCCGCCGATACGGTCGTAGCGGTCATAGATGTGAACCTGATAGCCCAGCCTCCGCAGCTCTTCGGCCGCCGCCATGCCTGCGGGCCCGCCGCCGATGATGCCGACCGACTGGGTACGCTCGGCAAGCGGCGTCGCCGGCTTCACCCAGCCATTTTCCCACGCGGTTTCAGTGATGTACTTTTCGATCGATCCGATCGTGACCGTGCCGTGCCCCGCCTGCTCGATCACACAATTGCCTTCGCACAGCCTGTCCTGGGGGCAGATTCGGCCGCAAATCTCCGGCATGTTGTTGGTCGCCGAGGATAGCTCGTAGGCCTCTTCCAGCCGCCCCGCAGCGGTTAGCATCAGCCAATCGGGAATGTTGTTGTGCAGTGGACAATGGACCTGACAGAACGGCACGCCACATTGCGAGCAGCGTGAGGCCTGCTCCTCCGCCTTGGCGCGCGCATAGTCGGCGTAAACCTCCTGCCAGTCCGCGCGCCTGACCTCCGCCGACCGCTTGTCCGGCATCTGGCCGTTCGTATGCACAAACTTCAGCATCTTGTCGGTCATGGCGTCGTTCCGTGTCCCTGGCGGCTGCTTGGATCGTCAGCTCGGCGCTTTTCGGTTTTTCCCCGTTGCTTGCAAACGGGGATCGAGGTTTTAACGCGGTACAGCACCGAATGCCAGACTAAAGAGAAATTAAAGTCAGCAATTATGACCTAATAGCTACATTCTTAGCCAGCGGCCCGGTCATAGGATGCGGCGAACGCGACAGATAGTACCGATATGAGACTAAATCCGTTTGGCCTGAGAATTGATCGTGACCAGTGGTCCCCTTCGCCACACCGATGTTATACAGCGACCGCGACTCCGAAACGGACAGCCTTTTGCCCCTAATCCAGCTCATCATCCTGGCATTGGTCCAGGGCATCACCGAATTTCTGCCGATTAGCTCCAGCGCCCATCTGGTACTGGTGCCCTTTTTCACGGGCTGGAGCGATCAGGGCCTGTTGATCGATGTGGCCGTCCATGTCGGAACGCTTCTGGCGGTGATCATCTATTTCTGGCGCGACGTGGCCGGCATGATTTGGGGCGTGCTCAGCCTGCTGACGGGCCGTCGGCGAGAAGGCACTCGCCTGGCGATCTTCGTGATCGTGGCCTCCATTCCGGTCGTCCTGGCCGGTGCTGCCCTACATCGGTTCGGACCAGACCTGTTTCGCAGCGTCGAGATCATCGCGTGGACGACCATCGGCTTCGGTCTCTTGCTAGGGCTAGCCGACCGGTTGTATCCGTCAACCGCCCGGATCGATCAGATGAGACTGGGCGGCGCCTTGCTCGTGGGGCTGGCCCAATGCCTAGCGCTTATACCAGGCACCAGCCGGTCCGGTATCACCATGACGGCAGGCCGCGCCCTGGGCTTGCAGCGCTCCGAAGCTGCAAGATTTTCGATGCTGCTGTCGATTCCAGCCATCCTTGGCGCCGGCTTGTTGGCCGGGCTCGACCTTGCCGACGCCGATGATGCCAGGCTGACTGGCGATGCGGTCATAGCGGGCAGCCTTGCTTTCATCACCGCACTAGTAGCCATCGCTGCCATGATGGCTTGGCTAAAGCGCGCCAGCTTTACGCCCTTTGTGATCTACCGAGTTCTGCTAGGCCTCGTTCTTCTTTACGCCCTCTACACCTGACCGCCACGGAGATTTCGGCGATGCGCCACGACCACAGCCTACCAACGGGATCCGTCCAACGCCTTTGGTGCGACAGCGCCCTGCTTGGCGACAATATGCTCGGCGACCCTTCAAGGCGCGCCATCGACGTCTACACCCCGGCCGGCCATGACGGCGCTGGCCTGCCCCTCCTCGTCGATTTGGCCGGCTTCACCGGCAGCGGTCTTAGTCACACCAACTGGAAGAACTTCGGCGAGAACCTGCCCCGGCGACTGGACCGGCTGGTTCACAACGATCTGATGCCGCCGGCCGTGGTCGCGTTCCCGGACTGTTTCACCAGGCTTGGCGGCAACCAATACATCAACTCTAGCGCCATGGGGCAGTGGGAAGACTACCTGCTGCAAGAAGCCGTACCGCTTGTTGAAGAACAGTTCTCTTGCGGCGGCGAGGGACGGCGAGGTGTGTTCGGGAAAAGCTCGGGCGGATATGGCGCCATCGTCCACGCCATGCGCCATGGCGGTTCCTTTTGGGCGGCGGCGGCCTGCCATTCGGGCGATATGGGGTTCGAACTTCTGTTTACGGGCGACTTTCCGAAAACCCTGCAGGCGATCGACAAGCGCGGGTCAATCAAGGACTTTATCGAGGCCTTTGAGAGCGAGAACAACCCGTCGAGCGACGATATCCACGCCCTGATGGTGCTAGCGATGGCCGCAACCTATGACCCTGACCCAGACGCCTTCCTAGGAATCCGCCTTCCGGTCACGCTGGACACGTGCGAATTCATCGAAGACCGCTGGGCTAAGCATTTGGCCTGGGATCCGCTTGTGATGGTCGACGACCATATCGACAATCTAAAGGCAATGAAGGCTCTATTTATCGACTGCGGCACCCGGGATCAGTTCAACCTCCTCTACGGGGCCCGCCGACTAAGCCGAAGGCTGGACGCGCTTGGCGTGGATCATGAGTATCAAGAGTTCGAAGACAACCATTTCAGCATCGACTACCGAATGGATGAGAGCTTGCCATTTTTGGCCAGTCGACTCAGCGGCGAAACAGCAGGATGACGGCGAGACCGATCAGCCAAACGGCGACGATGATCCAAACGCCTAGCCCCAGGACGAAACCGATGATCCAGCCCAAGATCGGGACGGAGCTGAGGCCAACGGTGGCGAGTATCCAGGCTATAAGACTGACCACGCCGTAAGCGCCCCAGCAAAGCAGGCTCCAAATAGCGGCGATGCCCCAACTCAAGCCTCGCATGCGATCTCTCCTTGGTGACGGCCGATCCGGCCTCGGTCGACGCTAGGCCGAGCCGCCATTGCCTGGCGCGGCAAGACCGCTGGAAGCGTAGCGACCGCCGACGCGATACTTGTCCAGATAGGTCGGCAAGACGGTTTCAACGGGTGTCGGCTCGATGCCTAAATCGGACAGAGTCTTGGCTTCGGGTGAAACGACGTTGTCAGCCTGCAGCAAGACCACCTGATCGCGGGTCAAGAGCGGCTTTGGCATCATCCCCAAGAACGTTGCTTGGATCCTGGCCGCCCACCACGGCACGCGAACCATCCCACGCTTGCGTCTGGTTTCGGTCAGGATGAGCTCCATCAACTGCTTGAAGCTATATATCTTCGGCCCGCCCAGTTCGTAGGTCTGACCTTCGGTTTGCGCATTGTCCAAACAGGCAATAACCGCCGAGGCGACGTCCACCACATAGACGGGCTGAAAGCGCGTGTTTCCGCCGCCGATCAACGGCAGCATCGGCGCATAGCGAGACAGCCGCGCGAATAGGTTGAAGAAACCGTCCTCCGGCCCGAACACGATGGACGGGCGCACGATCGTGGCCTCAGGAAACGCCGCAAGAACGCCTTCTTCGGCGGTCGCCTTGGTCTGCGCGTACCGCGACGGCGAGGCGGAAGACGCCCCGAGAGCAGAGACGTGGATGAGGCGACCGACGCCGGCTTGCTTCGCCAACCGAGCAATGCGCGCGGCCCCATCACTATGGGCAGCATCAAACGTCTGGCGCCCCTTTTCGTAGAGCAGGCCCACCAGATTGATGACAATATCCGCGCCGTCGACGCAGGCGGCCACCGAGGCATCGTCCCGTATGTTGCAAAAGACCGGGACGATCTGGCCGACCACGCCCATCGGGCGCAGGAACAAGGCCCGGTCCGTATTGCGTACGGCGACGCGAACACGCCAGCCGCGCAGGGCAAGTTCCCTTACGATATAGCGGCCCAGGAAACCCGATCCACCAACGACCGTGACGACTTTTGGTTCGGCAGCGCGGAAGGCCATGGCTTGCGTATCCTCTACGGCAATGCCGGCCCATCGCATGTGAGGGCCGAGATCAATGCCGCTTATATCGAAGCTGAAAGCAAATCGCCAGACGCCAGCGTCAGCATGCACCACCGACCATTCCAAGAGACCTTGCGGCGGTTGACAAGCCCGGGCGAGGTGAATACCTATCGGCGGCAGAGATAATGCCCAGATGGCGGAATTGGTAGACGCGCAGGTTTCAGGTACCTGTGGCCGAAAGGTCGTGGAAGTTCGAGTCTTCTTCTGGGCACCATCATTTGAACGGCAGCCGCCGCCCGACAGGCCCGCCACTATGTGCGGGTTTTTTCTTTTGAGTGGCGCGGCTGCCTCAATCGGCCAGCGACCAGGCGGCATGTGAAATGACCAAATCCGCAGCCATCAGCGTTCATCACGGGGATTTGCCGGACGGGGTCGATCTGGGTCCGGTCATTGCTGTCGATACAGAAACGATGGGCCTTCAGCCCGCCCGCGATCGACTCTGTGTGGTACAGCTGTCGAGCGGCGACGGAACGGCCCATCTGGTGCAGATCGGAAATAACCAGGGATCGGCGCCCAATCTTAGGCATCAGTTGGAAGATCCCGATCGGCTCAAGCTGTTTCACTTTGCGCGATTTGACGTGGCGACCTTGAAGGCCCATCTCAATATTGATTGCCGGCCGCTTTGGTGCACCAAGATCGCGTCGAAGCTGGCGCGCACCTACACCGACCGCCATGGACTTCGCGATCTTTGCCGAGAATTGCTCGATCTTGATATCTCCAAGCAACAGCAATCGTCGGATTGGGGGGCTGAAACTCTAACTAAAGAGCAAATCAGCTACGCGGCAGGCGATGTACTTTATCTTCATCAGTTGAAAGAACATTTAGAAAACATGCTTAGACGCGAAGATCGACTGGACTTGGCGCAGTCATGTTTTGATTTCGTGCCGATTCGGGCTGACTTGGATTTGGCAGGCTGGCCAGAAGTCGACATATTTGCCCATTAGGCCAGCGAAATTCGTTAGACTACATATTGGTTTGGCTGACTGCGTCTCGGTCGGATAAAAGGAAATCGTAATGGCGGTTAGCGCCAGAAAAACCAAGCTGCCCGAGACCGAGAGCGAAACCCGCCGCGCCGGTGTGGAGGTGCTTCGGCTTGAGGCCACAGCGCTGAGCGCGCTCGCCGGATTTCTGGACCAAAGGTTCGACGACGCAGTGGAGGCAATATTCCAAACTGCCGGCCGCGTTGTGATCACCGGTATCGGCAAGAGCGGCTTGGTAGGGCGCAAGATTTCCGCAACGCTGGCCTCTACGGGCACCCAATCTCATTTCGTTCATGCCGGCGATGCCAGCCACGGCGATTTGGGCGTAATCGCGCGCGACGACTTGGTCCTGGCTTTGTCCAACTCCGGCACTACGTCCGAGTTGGCCCATGTCATCGCGTTCACGAAACGATTTGGCCAGACCTTAGTCGCCATGACGAGCAAGGCGGACAGCCCGCTGGGTGAGCAGGCTGACATCGTGCTGGAATTGCCGGATACGGCCGAAGCGTGCCCTTTGAACCTGGCGCCTACGACCTCTACGACGATGATGATGGCATTGGGCGATGCCTTGGCGATTGCATTGCTGCGCCGCCGGGGCTTTTCGTCTGAGGATTTTGGCGTGTTTCATCCGGGCGGCGCCCTTGCAGGGCGGCTCAAGCGGGTGCGCGATCTGATGCATACAGGCAACGCAATCCCGTTGGCCGATCCGCAAGACAAGGTGAGCGACGCCTTGCTAGAGATGACCGCCAAGACATTTGGTGTCGTCGGCATCCGATCGCCTGCAGGCGAACTGATTGGAATACTGACCGACGGCGATCTGCGCCGTCACATGGCCAATGACCTACTCGGCCGGACGGTCAACGCCGTAATGACGCTGAATCCGCGAACGATCGCGCCCTCCGCGTTAGCCGAGGAAGCGCTGCGCATGATGAACGAAAGCGGCATCACCAGTCTCTTTGTCGTCGATGACGGAAGGCAGCCGGTTGGCATCTTGCACATGCATGACTGCCTGAGGGCAGGCGTGGCGTGACATCGTCCTCCGGCACTACCGTCTCTAACACGGCCGGTTCGGTACCGATCCAGCAACCCCGCGCCGACACCGAGCGCCTGAGCCGTTTCACGCCGAGGACACGAAAGGTTACCGGCGGCCGGGGCCACTCTGTGCTGGTCGGGGTATTGAAGCTGCTACTGCCGATTATCGCCGTGCTGATGATTATCGTCGTGATCATGTGGCCCACGATTGAGCAGACAATCGAAGAACAGACGGACACCGGCGTGGCAATCGATACGCCGGACTTTCAGGCCAGCGGCGAAGCTCAGATCATCAACCCGCGGTTTACAGGACTTGACGAATCTGGCCGACCCTTCGAGATCGAAGGGGATCTCGCTTACCAAGACATCGACAATCCTGAGCTGATCGAGCTCGACAATCTGCGTGGCGTGATCACTTTGGCCGAAGGTGAAACGGCGCGTGTGGAATCGACCTATGGGCGGCTCGACCAGACCAAGGGTGAGGTTGAACTGACGGGCAATGTCGTCGTGTCGCACTTCGATGGCACGGTGTTTCGAACCGATGAAATCATCGTCAATATCAGCGATAATCATGTTTGGGGCAGTCAGCCCGTCGAAGCGGAGGCGGACGAAGCGACAGTGACGGCAGAGGGATTTGAGGTGCGTGACGAGGGGGCAACGGTTATCTTCCGCGGGCCGGCCCATATGGTGGTTGAACGCGGCGGCCAGCAAGAGCCGCCGGCCGGCAACTGAAGTCCGGCGAGAAAGACAGGGCACGAGTATGATGGCGCGATCACTTTTCATAGCTTTGGCAACAGGCTCTTGGCTGCTGTGTGCGGCATCGGCATCGGCTCAGCTTCTTAACCTCGACACCGGCGACGGGCCGATCGAAATCGACGCCAGCGAAGCGCTGGAATGGCACAGCGAGTCGCAACAATACATTGCCCGCGGCAACGCCCGCGTTCAGCAGGGGCCGAACGAGGTTCGCGCCGAGGTGCTAACGGCGGACTATCGCGAAGGCGATGATGGAAATACCGAAATCTATCGATTGACGGCAGAAGGAGGCGTCGAAATCGACGCCGAGGAAACCCAAATCAGGGGCGACCGTGCAGTTTACAATCTCACGGACGAAACCTTCACGCTTACGGGCAGCAACGTGTCGCTGACCAGCGATCAGGATCGCGTCACCGCCAACAGTCTCGAATACAATCAACGAACCGGCGTGGCGGTGGCCCGCGGCAATGCTGTCGTCGAGCGTGAAGGCCAGCAGATCGAGGCCGATACGATCACCGCCTATGTGGTTTCTGGCTCAAGTGGCGACCAAGAACTCGACCGTGTTCTGGCGCAGGGCAATGTCCGCGTGACAAGCCCTGATGGGATCGCAACCGCCGAGGAAGGCGTTTACGACGCGGTGAACAATGTCGCGACGCTGACCGGCTCGGTGCGCATCACGCGGGGCCAGAATCAACTGGCCGGCGATATCGCCGAAGTAAATCTCGACACAGGTGTTAGTCGCTTGCTGTCCCAGTCCGAGGGCGAGGGGCTGGTTCGCGGTTTGCTGGTACCGGAAGAAGACGCGACCGAATGAGCAATCGCGAGCAGGAAAACGAGTCTGCAGGCCTCGACGGTCTAAGCGCCGTCCTAGACGCGGACCCGCCGGAGGAAGAGACCCCAAGGCCGCGTCTGGTTTCGGAAAATACTGGGCTAAGCGCTCACAATCTGGGCAAGCAATACCGCAAACGGCCAGTCCTGCGCGATGTCTCGCTGCGCCTTCAGCGAGGCGAGGCGGTCGGCTTGTTAGGCCCCAACGGTGCCGGAAAGACCACCTGCTTTTACATCGTCATGGGTTTGATTGCGGCAGACACCGGGACAATCGAGCTGGATGGCCAGGATCTGACCCATCTGCCCATGTATCGGCGCGCGCGGCTTGGCATCGGCTACCTGCCCCAGGAAGCCTCGATCTTCAGGGGCATGACGGTCGAACAGAACATCCGTGCGGTGATCGAGGTGACCGAGCCCAACCGCGAGGCGCGGGAAGTCATCTTGGACGATCTCTTGGCCGAATTCTCGCTGACGCATTTGAGACGGGCCTCGGCCTTGGCGCTGTCGGGCGGTGAGCGGCGACGGGTCGAGATTGCGCGGGCGCTCGCCTCCCACCCCCATTTCATGCTACTCGACGAACCGCTTGCCGGCATCGACCCGATTGCGGTTGGCGACATAAGAGACCTTGTCAGCCATCTGCGTGATCGCGGCATCGGTGTCTTAATCACCGATCACAATGTCCGCGAAACCTTGGATATTGTCGATCGGGCATATATCTTGCATGACGGTCGGGTTCTGATGGAAGGTCAGCCCGACGATATTGTTGCCAATAAGGACGTCCGCCGGGTCTATCTCGGTGAACGGTTTAGCCTCTAAACACTCGCCAAATGGCCCTAACCCAGCGCCTAGACCTTCGCCAGACCCAGTCGCTGGCGATGACGCCGCAATTGCAGCAAGCGATCAAACTGCTGCAATTGTCGAACCTTGAGCTCGTGGCCTATGTCGAGAAGGAACTGGCGGAAAACCCGCTCCTAGAACCGGCAACAGAAGACGCCGCGGCTGCGCCCGAGATCGAAAGCGATCAAGCAAACTCGACGGCGGCGGCGGAAACGCCAGTCGTTGCGACAGATCGGGTGGCAGAAAATGCTACGGCAAGTGATGTCGCCGATCAGGCGCTGGACCTTGACAGCACGGAGATTTGGACCGGAGAAAGGCCCGCCGATAGTCTCGAGGTGCCCGAAACCGAATCCGGTTGGCACTTGGGCAGTTGGGGCGAAGCCGGAAGCCCGCTTCGTTCGTCATCGGACGGTTTTGACTGGCAAGATATTGCCAGCGCGCCCGAGACCTTGCGCGATCACCTTTTGCGCCAGGCCCATACCGCGATCGAGGATGCCGAAACCCGCCTGGTTGCCGCCTATCTGGTCGATTGCCTGGATGATGCGGGCTATCTGACGGCGTCTTCAGAGGAGATCGCTAACGCCCTAGGCGTCGAACCGGCATTGGTCGACGTCGCCCTCGGCCATTGCCAACAGTTCGATCCGCCGGGCCTATTCGCGCGATCACTGCGGGAATGCCTTGCTCTACAGCTGGCCGAGCGAGACCGCCTGGACCCGGCAATGGCGACGATGCTGGACAATCTCAACCTGCTTGCGGAACGAAACTATGCGGCGCTCAGTCGCGTATGCCGCCAGGACCGGTCGGACATTATCGACATGGTGACCGAAATTCGGGCACTTGATCCCAAGCCGGCCCAACGTTTCGCGGGCGGCGCCAGTCCCGTCGTGGTGCCAGATGTCATGGTACGCAGCGATGGTGCCAATGGTTGGCTCATCCAGCTCAATCACGACACCCTGCCCCGCGTTTTGGTCAATAGGGACTATCATGCCTCGATCCGCCAGACAGCGAAGAGTCCGGCAGATCGCAACTATTTGAATGATCGACTTGCAAGCGCCAATTGGCTGGTCAAGGCGCTCGATCAACGCGCCACCACGATATTGCGGGTAGCGACCGAGATCGTTCGGCGCCAAAGCGACTTTCTGCATCATGGCGTCAGCGGTCTTAAACCCCTGATACTGCGCGACATTGCTGACGAAATCGAGATGCATGAAAGCACCGTTAGCCGCGTGACAAGCAACAAATTTATTGCCACGCCGCGCGGCATGTTCGAGTTGAAATACTTCTTCTCCACCGCGCTTGCTTCGACCGAAGGTGAGGACGCCCATTCGGCAGAGATGGTGCGCCACCGGATCAAGACCCTGATCGCCGATGAATCCCCCGATGAGGTGTTGTCCGACGACCGAATTGCCGCCATGTTAGGTACATGCGGCATCGACATTGCTCGACGAACGGTGGCAAAATACCGTGAAGGCATGAACATCCCGTCGTCGACGCGACGCCGCCGAGAGAAGAGTTTGAGTGCCTAATTTATAAATATTTTCAATCAGTTAGGGAGGACACGGCTCACCGCTTGACATCTGCCCCCCGCCACCCATATTTTCCGCGCCCCGATGCCGAAGATGACGCTATTATGTCAAACCGGTTGGTCGGCGGACTTGAACTTCTGGACAGGTAATGCAGCTAACCATCAAAGGCAAACACCTCAATGTGGGCGACGCTTTGCGGAGCCACGTGGAAGAGGGATTGCAAGCTACGGCGACCAAATATTTCAACAACGCCGTAGACGCCTCGGTCGTATTTTCAAAAATGAAGCATCTGTTTCACGCCGACCTGCAAGTTCATGTCGGCAAGAACATTTTAATGCAGACCAATGGCGAGGCCGATGGTCCCTACGCTGCGTTCGATTTGGCCGCCGACAAGATGGCCAAACGGTTGCGCCGCTATAAACGGCGCCTGACCGATCATCACAAACAGGTCGCTGCCGAGCCCCCGATCGAGGCCCAAGCCTTTGTGCTGCAGGCCGAAGCTGAAGAGGTGCCAGCCGACCACGAAGAACCGGATCAACCGGTCGTTATCGCCGAGATGACCCAACCGGTGGAAACACTGGCGGTCAGCGAGGCAGTAATGCGCTTGGATCTGGGCGAGCTTCCTGCCCTCATGTTCCGCAACCGGGCGCATGGCGGATTGAACATGATCTATCGCCGGCCGGACGGGAATGTCGGCTGGGTCGATCCGCGGGGGACGCGGGAAACCACGCGCTGATGTCGCCCTTGGCCATTCCGGCCGGGGCCTGACACGAGGTAATGTATGTTTGGACTTCTAACCGATGGTTCCGTGATCGTGGATATGCGCGCCACCAGCAAGAAACAGGCGTTGCAGGAGTTGGCTCACAAGGCCTCCGAACTCACGGGACAAAAAGAGCGGGTCATCTTTGACACGCTCTTGGAACGCGAGCGTCTCGGTACGACAGGTGTTGGCCGGGGTATTGCGATTCCACATGGCAAGCTGCCTGAGTTGAACAAGGTCCATGGCCTGTTCGCCAAATTGAAAGAACCGGTTGATTTCGACGCGATCGACGATCAACCGGTCGACCTGATCTTCCTATTGCTGGCCCCGTCGGAAGCAGGTGCGGACCATTTGAAGGCCCTGGCCCGAGTCGCGCGGCTTTTGCGCAATGACGGCCTGTGCCAAAAGCTGCGCGGCTGCGAGCATATCGACGGGGTTTTGGCTCTGGTCAACGAGACGGCCGAGGCTCACGCCGCCTGATCGAGCCTTTCCGGCTGATTTCCTTGTCGTTGCAAAACCTCGCCTAAGCGTCAGTGGACACTTAGGGGCTCAAGGTCGTTTTGACGGATGACGGCGAAGGCCTTTTCCAGGCTTTCGACAACCAGATGCTGGGCGCCGTCGGCACTATGGATGGCATAACCGTCTTTGCCGTCGATCGTTACCGCCTTCACATAGGCCACCTGTTGGGCGCCAAGCGCGGCAAAGTCGGTCGACGTCATGTCGCGAATCGAGGGTGATTCGGTGGGGGTCATGAATCTGTCCTTAAGGTAACGGGGGTGTGCGTCAGTCTGCGGCGTCGGACGCTTCTGAAGTTTCAGCGCCGACATCGATTGTCTGGCCCGCTGCGGCGTTGCGCTTGTTCTCGGGCTGGATGGCAATCTTGCGCACTTTGACGGCCGGCATGGGTCGCCTTAGGTCGACATGCAGCAAGCCGTTGTCCAATGAGGCGCTTTCGACTTCGATGCCCTCGGCCAGGACGAAACTACGCTGAAACTGCCGGGCGGCGATCCCGCGATGTAGGTAATCGCGATCCCGGTCGTCCTGCTGTTTGCCTCGAATGACCAGCTGATCGTCCTCGATCTGGACCTGAAGGTCATCTTGCGAAAATCCGGCCACGGCCAAGGTGATCCGCAGCCGTTCGTCGGACAGTTTTTCGATATTGTAAGGCGGATAGCCATCGGCGGAGGATTTGGCAACCCGATCGAGGCTACGCTCGATCCGCTCAAATCCCAGCAGAAGGGGGCTATTGAACAAAGACAAACGCGTCACGGTGTCATCTCCTCACAGCTGAGCGAGATAGGTTTGTTTCGGGCCCAGCCCGATGCCGGCACCCTAGCCGCGGCCCTTCCGGCGCCGCAGACACTCTTATTTGGTATCAGATGGACAGGTGATCAAGCAGGACCGATATGCGGTCCACATGCCGATCCACTGCCAGTCGCTAGTTTCAGGGCACCACGATCACGCGATCCGAGGGCGCCTCGGCCAGCACATCCCGCACCAGATCGGCTCTACGCTGCGTGACGGCATGTTGATTGATATAGCCCTTATCGGTGATTTCATTGGCGTCGATCGATGGCGGCTCGGCCATCAGCAAAGCACGGGTCACACGGGTCGAGCTGCCCGGATTTTTGCGGTTGTGCTCTGCAAGCGCGGTTCGTACGTGGTCGCGTACGGCTTGATGGGACACAATTTGCTCGATCGGTGTGTCTTCCGCCAATCCGGCTAGAGACCGACAGCCATTGAGGTTTGGAAAGATCAGCAGGCCAACCTCGTCTTTGTATTCGCCGACTGGCACGGCATCTTGGATTGCGGGCGCGCAGGCCGCGATTAGGGCAATCCGCAAAGCGCCGACAAAGACCCACGTCCCGGTGGATAGTTTGAAGTCTTCCGCCGTCCTTCCATCGAAGACGATCCCGCTAGAGGGGTCGTTCTCTCTAGCAAACCGCCCAGCATCGCCGATCTTGTAAAACCCCTCATCGTCGAACGCCGCCTTTGTGAGGTCTGGCCGACGCCAATAGCCCGGCGTCACATTCGGGCCCTTGACCCGCATTTCCAGCTTGTCGCCCGCAGGCACCAGCTTGAGCGACACGCCGGGACCGGGTAGGCCGATCACACCCGCGCGTTCGATCGGGAAATGTACCGTCGTGACCATCGGCGCGGTCTCAGTCGCGCCCCAAGCAGAAATCATCGGCACCCGTACCCCACGCTCGGCGATTGAGGCAGCCTCCATCCGTTCCCAGAGATTTTGCGGTAATGCGGCGCCGGCGTAGAACACGGCGTCTAGCTCTCTAAAGAAGTTCGACCGCAGCTCAACATCCGACTCCAGGTGATCCAGCAGACTGGAAAAGCCAATCGGTACGTTGAAATAGAGCGTCGGCGAGACGTCGTGCAAATTGGCAATCGTCTTACCGACCAGCGCCGGAACGGGCTTGCCATCATCGATGTAGAGAGTGCCACCATGGCGAAGGACCATATTGAAATTGTGGTTTCCGCCGAAGGTGTGGTTCCAGGGCAGCCAGTCGACGATTACCGGCGGCTTTTCGGCCAGGAAGTGCCAGAGCTGGGCAATCATCTGTTGGTTCGAGACCAGCATGCGCTGGGTATTGATCACGCCCTTCGGCTCGCCGGTGGAGCCCGAGGTGAACAGGATCTTGGCGATGCTGTCCGGCCCGACCCCGGCAAAGGCCAGATCGACCGCCTCGGTTTTCGCCGTTTTGAGCATGTCGGCTACAGTTGTCGCCGCCGCTTGGGCAATCGACGTAACGAGGCGATCGCTCCCGACGCCGATCGCTTCCAATGCGCCCGCAAAACGCGCACCGTCCTCGGCGTAAACCAGGCTCGGATCAATCAGATCATGGATGGCACGCAGCTTGGCGTGGTCATTACTCATCAGCGAGTAGGCGGGCGAGACCGGAACCGCCGGCGTACCGATATGCTGGGCGGCCAACTGCAGCAGAGCGTTGTCGATGCTGTTGTCCGACAGGATCATCAGCGTCCGCCCCGGGCCAAACCCGCGATCGATCAGTGCCTGTGCTAGACGCTCGACGCTGTCTAGTGCATCGGCATAGCTCAGCTTGCGCCAGCCGCCTTGACCGTCCCGTTCGGCGAGAAACGTGCGCTCTGGGGCAAGAGCTGCCCAGTCGACGAGGTAGTCGCCCATCTTGGCGTCGCAGGCTCCTAGCGCCTGCGCGGAGCGCACGATCTTGCCGCCATCGAGCGTCTCATCGACCTCCACCTCGGGCGGCGCGAAATCGAGCGGAGCAAAGTCAGGTTTGGTCACTTTCGCTGGTTCCGTCATTGCGTGCCCCTCAACCTACAGGCCCAGATAGGCTTGCCGCAGCCGATCGTCCGCCAGAAGCGTTTGCCCCGTCCCTGTCATGGCGATTTGACCATTCTCCAGAACATAGGCCCGGTCGGCCAGCTTTAGCGAGCCGACGACATTCTGCTCGACAAGGATAATCGTGAGGCCCTGCTCGTTGAGTTGATGGATGATGTGGAAGACTTCACGCACGATGGTTGGAGCAAGTCCAAGCGATGGCTCGTCGAACATAATCAAGCGCGGCTGACCCATCATACAGCGGCCGATGGCCAGCATCTGTTGTTCGCCACCTGACAACGTGCCAGCGTCCTGGCGAACACGCTCACGCAGCCTCGGGAACAGCGCGAAGACCTGCTCTATCGTGTCGGAGGCTTGCTTGCGGGCACGTGGAATGACGGCCCCCATCTCGAGATTCTCGCGCACCGACATGCTGGGAAAGATCTGGCGGCCCTCGGCAACTTGGCCGATGCCCAGGTCGCAAACTTGGTGGCTAGGCCAGCCTGTGATGTCTTGACCTTCGAATGTGATGCGTCCTCGTGTCGGGCGGTGAATGCCGGCGATCGTCGCGATTAATGAGGATTTGCCAGCGCCGTTCGTGCCAACGATCGCAACGATGTCGCCATCTCCAACCGTCAGGGAGACATCCGACAAAGCTTGCGCATCGCCATAATGCAGATCGATGTTCTCGACGGTCAGCATCAATCTTCTTCCTGGCCGAGATAGCAATCGAGCACATCCTGATTGCGTACGACCTCGTCTGGCGACCCTTCGGCGATCAGCGAGCCGTGATTTATCACCGTGACGTGGGCAGACAGAGCCATCACCGCGCGCATGACATGCTCAATCAATAGGATCGTGAGGCCGGTTTCGCGGTTGAGCCGCTGAAAGGTCTCGACCATCAGATCGGTTTCCACAGGCCGCAACCCGGCCATCACCTCGTCCAGCAGCAGAATACGAGGCTTGGTCGCCAGGGCCTTGGCCACCTCCAGGCGTTTGCGATCCGGGAGCGTGAGTTCGTGCGCCGGCTTTGCGGCCTCGCGACCGAAGGCGAGAAGGTCCAGAACGCGACGGGCTTCCAACTTGGCGTCCGCCACTCGTCCCGAAGTCCGCAGGGCACCAACGACCACATTCTCTTCGACCGTCAGATCTTTGAGGGGCTTGGCCACCTGAAAGGTTCGGCCGATGCCGGCTTGGCAGGCCTGATCGGGCCGCTTGCCGGTAATGTCGGTGCCATCTAGAAGGACCTGGCCACTATCCGGCCGCAGGGCACCAGTGATCAGGTTGAACACGGTAGTCTTCCCCGCACCGTTTGGTCCGATCAGTGCGCTGATCGAGCCCTTCGGCACCGACAGGCTGAGGTCGCTGACCGCGACCAATCCACGAAAGCTCTTGGTGAGCGAACGAACCTCAAGCATCGGGCCGCCCCGCCATGCCCAGAAGGCGGCGAATCCATGGCCACAGGCCAGCGGGACGGAACAGAATGATCGCGACCATGGCGACGCCATAGGTGAGTAGCTTCAGCCCGGCAATATCCAGGCGATCCTGGGTGATGGTCAGCCCTTCTCCCAGCCAAGTGAGGGCGAAGGCGCCGAGGATCGGACCGAACAGCGTTCCGATTCCGCCGATGATCACACCCAGCAACAGTTCGATCGAGCGGTCGATCGAGAAGATCGACTCTGGATAGAGCGTATTGTTGTAGAAGGCGTAAAAGACGCCGCCAAATGCCGTCATCATCGCGGAGATAATCACGGCCAGCAGCTTGTAGCGCATGACGTCGATGCCCATCGCCTCGGCCGCTTCCTGATCCTCGCGAATGGCCAGCCAGTAATAGCCGACCTTGGTGCGCATCAGCAGGCGGACAATCGCCAGGCATGCCACCATGCCGGTCAGGATCACGTAGTAAAAGATCCAGTTGGGGCCGCGCAGCGTCCAAAACGCATTCGCGATTGAGCTGGCGGTCATGTCGATATTGCGGTTTTGCACCGGCAGGAACATGCCGCTGGAACCGCCAATCCAGCCCCAATGATCAAACAGAATCCGCACGAACTCGGCAAAAGCGATGGTCAACAACGCGAAATAGACACCGCGAATGCCGAACCGAAAGCCAAGCCACCCGATCAGCGCACCCATGGCACCCGAAACGACCAGTGCCGGCAACAGGCCGATCCAGGGCGACAGGCCGAAATGAAAGAACAGGGCGCCAGACGCATAGGCCCCAAGGCCGATATAGAGCGCGTGGCCGAGCGAAAGCTGGCCGGCAAACCCCATCATCACGTTCCAGGCCTGGCCCAGAACCGCGAGATAGCAGCATAGGATCAGGATCGAGAGCACGTAGCTGCCGACCATAAGCGGCGCGGCATAAAGGACCACGAGCAAGACGATCAGCCCCCAGGCAGCCCGCACTGGAACGTCTTCGAACAGCCCCCTCACGATGGGCGTTTGCCTAGCAGGCCATTTGGCCGCAGCAGTAAGACCAAGATCAAGAGCCCGAAACTGAAGCTGGATTTCAGCGACGGCTGGATGAGGATGCCGGCCATTGCTTCTGACACGCCAATCAAGAGGCCACCCAACAGAGCGCCCGTCATGCTGCCAAGCCCACCGATGATCACGATAGTGAAGGCGAGCAGCGTGAAATCGGCCCCGAGGTGCGGGGTTACGTCGATTACCATGATCAGCAAACAGCCCGCCGCACCGGCGCAGGCCGCGCCAATACCGAACGTGATCGCATAGAGCCGGCTGACATTGAGGCCAACCACTTGGGCGCCTAGATTATTGTCTGCGCAGGCGCGGATTGCCTTGCCGGTTCGCGAATGGTTGAAGAACAGGTAGAGCAGCGCGATCAACGCCAACGCCGTCACCGCAGAGTAGACCCGCACATTGTCCACGAAAAACGGCCCGACCTCGAAAGAGGAAAAGGCGTACGGCACGATGACCCCGCGCGCATCGGGTCCGAAAATCATGTCGAGGCCGTTGGTCAGGATCAGAGCGATCCCGATCAACAACAAGAACTGTTGATGCTCCGGCGCGGCGATGAAGCGGTCGATCAAGCCCCGCTGCAGGGCAACGCCGAAGACGAACATCACAATCGCGACGATCGGAATGGCGAGGATCGGGTCGAGGCCGAACCAGGTGAACACCAAATAGGCGCCGAACATGCCGGCGACCAGCATCTCGCCATGGGCAAAGTTCACCACACGCATAACGCCAAAGATGATCGACAGCCCGACCGCCAGCATGGCGTAGACCGACCCGGTCAACAGCCCCTTGATGGCGGCGTCGAAATAGAACTCAAGTGGCAACATGGGGCGGCCGCGATCCGTCCTACAAAGGGCGGGGGCCGGTCACTTTGATCACGCGCCGGTCCCCGCCATCATGGACGGATCGTCACCCTCGATCGGCCCAGCTTGGAACCGGGAACACCGGCTCCGCCGTGGCAATATCGGTTGGCGCGGTGACCACCGGGCCGCCATCCTGGATTTGGATCACAACCGTACCGATGTTCGGGTTCTGCCCCTCTTCATCGAATACGATCGGGCCGCCATACATCGGATGTTCGGCAATATCCGTGGCCTGTAGGGCGGCGACCAAATCGTCGGCGTTCGTGGAACTCGCCCGCGACGCCGCGTCCGCGCAGATCATCAGCGCCTCGAAGGTGAAGCCTGGGTTCAGCTCAAACGTCTGGTCGGGGTAATCGGCAACGAAACGGCTTTGCAGTTCTGCTGTCACCGGGCTGGTCGGGTTGAACCACGGCACCGACGTGGTCGCGTACTCGGCATATGGCCCAAGCGTGTCTGCGAATTGCTTTTCATACATGCCCGGGCTGCCCGGCGAGATGATGCCCATCGTATCGAACCGCTGACGAACGCATTCGCGCACCAGCAGGATGGCATCGTTCAGCCGGGTCACCACCATCAGGAAGTCCGGCTGCAGGGCACGGGCGCGGGCCACCTCGACCGAGAGATCGCGCGCCTGCGGATCGTATGAGATCGTGTCCAGGAATTCGTACGGCACGCCGACCCGCGGCGCCAAGGCCTGAATACCGCGCGACATGGCGGTGCCGAACGTGTCGTTGATGTGCATAAACACCGTCGTCTGCGGCGTCGTGCCCGTGACCTCGAACAGATTGTTGATCGAGCCTAAACCGCTGGTGACCAAAGCTGGCGCCTTGGGGAAATTGCGGAAGACGTACTGATAGCCCTGCTCGGTGATCGCCGGATCGGCGGCGATATTGATCACGAACGGCGTACCGTTTTGCTCGGCCACCTGGGCGACCGCCGCCGTGGTCCCAGAGTCGAAACAGCCGACCAGCATGTCCACGCCTTCGCGGATCAGCCGCTCGGCCTGGGTGCGGCCGGTATCGGGATTGGACTCCGTATCGGCCCCGACCACTTCGACGGCCAGCCCCATGTCGGACAGAATACCGGGCGCCAATTCCGCACCGCGCCAGCAGGCGCTGCCGATCGCGCTGAGAAATCCGGAACGCGGTAACAGCACGCCGACACGCACGGGTGCTTGGGCGCGGGCCAGACGCAGCGGATGAAGCGCCGGCAGCGCAGCGGCACCGGCAACAGCCGCCCCGGTAAACTGCCGGCGACTAAGGCCGGTTTTCTTGTCGTTGGTCGATGGCTTGTCTTTTGTCACGTCTACCTCCCCCTTGTCAGCGGCGCTGTAGGCCGCCCCTTGTTTTCCCGTTGCCCAGCTTCAGGCAATCGGAGGCAAATCCGAATGCGGCGTGCGAACACGATCACAAATAGTTCGCACCACAAACAATGCAGGATAGTACCGTTGCCAAGCGAAGGAGTGCAATGTCCCACATGCGGGCGATAAGACACGACAGGTAGGATGTCATCAGCAAGCAAATACCGGCCCGGCCTGGTCGCCCACGCGGATTGGAGCGTGGACCCGGCCAAGCGATGGATCACGACGGCCATCAAAACGGCTGGGCGCTACAGCGTCAGCGCCGCCCAACTGTGCCCGCCCCCCGAGACATTGGTCGGCGAGTTAAGCCAACAGTCTCCGGATAGCGGTGTTCTGCTTGGCTTCGACTTTCCGACCGGGCTGCCCCAACACCTCTCAGAAGCGCTCCGCGTCAAGACCTTCAGGGACGTTCTGGCAAGGCTCTCGACTAGCGCCTGGCCGGAATTCCTGAATCCGGCTGAAAATCTGACCGATGTTGCGCCAACCCGACCCTTTTTTCCCGCGCGGCGGCTGCCCAAAGGCGTCGTCACCAGAGCAGGACTTGCCAACGCCCTCGGCGCCGCTGGCTATGATGATCTCTTAAGACGTTGCGACCGACCGAGCGTTGAAAGGCGTGCAACCGCGTGCCTGTTCTTCCTGATCGGCGGACAGCAGGTCGGCAAGGCAGCAATAGCCGGCTGGCGCGGGCTGATCCTGCCCCATCACGACGACCCGTCGGTCGCTTTATGGCCATTCGACGGCGACCTCTTCACGTTGCTCGCGCCCCGTCGAACGGTCCTGTGCGAGACCTATCCTGGCGAATTCACGCGGCCCCTCGGCTTGCCGATCGGTTCAGGAGGACGCAGCAAACGCAGACAGGCCGACCGTCAAGCAGCCGCTGCCCAACTACATCATTACGCAGCGGGACTGGACCTCGACCTTTCTCCCGAATTGTCGAGTCAGATTGACGATGGTTTCGGCCCAAAACTTGACGGCGAGGATGCCTTCGACAGCGTTGTCGGTTTGCTAGGCATGCTAGCGGTCTTAGCCGGACGTCTTGCGGAGGGGGTCCCGCGCGACAACCCGTCGGTTGCGCTGGAGGGCTGGATACTAGGCCATGCGCCCTGACTAGTCAGGCGTGCGGGCGCTTAGCCCCAAAAGTGCCCGGCGGCGCAGCCACAGCGAGGGCCGATAGCGGTCGTCGCCGGTGATCTGCTGTAGCCGCGTCAGCATGTCGTACACCCGACCCGGCCCCATATCGTCGACCAGTTCCAATGGCCCCATCGGGTAGTTGAGCCCCAGCTTCATCGCTGTATCGATGTCCGCCACGTTGGCAAGGCCGCGCTGGGCGATCTCGCAGCCAAGATTGCCGACCATCGCCTGAATGCGCTGGGCGATAAATCCAGGAGAGTCCTGGATCGCCGTGACGACCACGCCGGTAGAGATTAGCCAGGCGGCAACGCTTTGCAGATTGTCGAAATCCGCCCCCGGCGGCACCATGACGACGAGGCGTTTGGAGGTATCGAACTCCGTATCGACGGCGACAAGCCGGGTCGGATCGACGCCTGTATCGAAAGCGGCTTGGGTGGCATCGCGACCGCGCGGCAGGGACGTTACGATCGGGCTTTCCCCGTCATCCGCCGAAAGGATCTCGACACCAGCCGCGACAGCCAGATCGGTCAGTTCCGGATCGTCGGCGAGCAAAACGACCTTTTCGGGTGGCGCGGAACTGGGCGCGATATCAACCGGCTGCTCGACCGGCTTGCCGTCCTGATAGGTGAAGAACCCCGCCCCCGTCTTTCTGCCCAGGAGCCCCGCATCCAGCAACGACCGATGATCCAGCGTCGTGCGCAAGCGAGGGTCATACGAGAACGCGCGATGGACGATTTCTGTGACCGGGAAATTCACATCGATCCCGGTCAGATCCATTAATTCGAACGGCCCCATGCGATAGCCGCAGCAGTCGCGCATAACGGCGTCGATCTGGGCCGGCGTGGCCACGCCCTCCTGCACAATGTGCAAGGCCTCGGTGACATAGGCACGCCCGCCGAGATTGACCAAGAAGCCCGGCGTGTCCTTCACCCTGACCGGCGTCCGCCCCATACGGTGCGCGAGTGCGGCGAGCGCATCGATTGTCTCCGGCGCCGTTTCGCCCGCTTGCACTAGTTCCACCAATCCCATTAGCGGGACGGGATTGAAGAAATGCATGCCGGCGATCCGGCTTGGATGCTTGGTTCCCGCCGCGATGCGCGCAATCGGCAATGACGACGTGTTGGAGGCGAGCAGGCAATCCGGTCTCACGATGTCATCCAGACTGACGAAAATCGCCCGCTTGACCTCCAGTTTCTCGGTTACAGCCTCGATCACCGCATCGGCATCGGACAGATCTCCAAGAGCGCCGACTATTGCGAGCGCGTCTTTCGCGGCGGCCGCCTGCTCCCCCGATAGCCGCTCCTTCTCAACCAGCCTGTCCAACCGCTTAGCGATGCTCTCTGCCGCTTTTGCACGAGCCTTTTCGTCGACATCGAACAGTTTGACCTTAAGGCCACCCGTCAGTGCGACTTGGGCGATGCCCTGCCCCATCGCGCCTGCGCCGACAATGCCGATGATGGCTTGATCCATTGCGAAATCGACCATGGTTTCCCCTGCGTGTGCTCGCGCTCTTGCCTATGCCTACATGATCTCGCTGGACCGCAAAAGCGAGTGCTACCGACCCTTGAAGTTGGGCTTACGTCGCTCAAGAAAGGCGGCAATGCCTTCGCGCTTGTCGTCGGTTGCGAACAGAAACTGGAAGGACCTTCGCTCAAAAGCCAGCGCCTGGTCGAGCGGTACCGTATCGGCCATGCGCACGGCCTGTTTGATGGATTTGAGGGCCACGGGAGGCAGTTTGGCGATCTCCGCACCGATCTCGATTGCCGTGTCGACCACCGACTCATCCGGCACCACCTCGCTGACCAGGCCCATCTCGAACGCGGTTTGGGCATCGAACAGGCGGCCGGTGAGAAGATAAAGGTTCGCGCGAAACTTGCCGACCGCCCGCACCAGACGTTGGGTTCCTCCGCCGCCGGGCATCAACCCAACCTTGGGTTCGGGCTGGCCGAAGGTGGCGCCCTTGCCTGCGATGATAATGTCGCAGTGCATGGCAAGTTCGCAGCCACCGCCCAGCGCATAGCCTTGCACCGCCGCGATAAGAGGTTTTGAGACACCGGCGATCCTGTCCCAGACGGCGCCGGTATTCTGGTTCATCATCTCAACCGGCCCCGCGTCTACCATTTCGGCGAGGTCCGCCCCCGCAGCAAAAGCCTTCTGCGTTCCGGTCAGTACGACGGCCCGGACGGCATCGTCGGCGTCCAGCGCTTCCAACTGCTCGGCAATCTGCTCGCGGATTGATACGGACAGCGCGTTCCGTGCCTCGGGCCGCTCGTAGCGAAGCAGGGCAACCCCATCAGCAGGATGTTCTAGAATCAGCGAAGTTTCGGCCATGGCAATGCGGAACGGTTACTAGGACAGTGGTTATCGTGCGGATCACGGCTGCAAGACGCAAGGGAGCGGTCGTTAAGGTGCCATTGCGGCATTTGCACAACGGCGACAATCCGTGTTAGTTTCAATTGAGGATCACAGTTTCATATTTGGAACAGGGAGAGGCTCGTGTGGCACGATGTCGGGGCGGCAGATAGCGTCGAAGAAGATGAACCGCTTGCCGTTACGGTCGACGGCAAGGAAGTAGGCGTCTTCCGTGTCGCGGGCACATTGTACGCCATCGAAGACATCTGTCCGCATGCTTACGCCTTACTGACCCAAGGCTTTGTGGAGGGCGATGAAGTCGAGTGCCCTCTACACGGCGCGATCTTTCACATCCCAACCGGACAATGCCGAGCTGAACCCGGCGAGCGAGATTTGGAGACGTACAGAGTTCGCGAGGAGGATGGTCGCGTCTTGGTCGCGATTTCAGGAGGCTAGCCACCATGGACCACAACCCGTTTCTTAAAAGCTGGGAAGTGCCGACGCCCAACAAGGCGGCCGGCAAGGGCAGCGTCGAGATACCGTCGCAAGCCGAAAACATCGTCTGGCAAACCAGAGCGGCGCCCCCCTCAGCTTACGAAAACGCGCTGGGCGACGCGATCGAAACCGCCTTTGGCGAAGGCCATTACGAGCTGGAGCCCTTGGTGGCCCGGATCAACGAATTGGGGGTTAAGTCTCCCGAAGGAACGCCTTGGACCGAACAGCGCTTTTGCGCCGAAATGGCCCGGCTGGGCTACTGAGTAGGGTAAAGCGATATGCGTGCAATTGTATTCCCAAACCCGGCCGAAGAGAGACTCAACCGGGGCCTGACCAACACTTGGTACCCGGTGTTGCCGAGCTGGTCTGTTGCCGGCGCACCGGTCGGGATAACGCGCCTTAGCGAGAACATTGTCGTTTGGCGCGACGGCGAAGGAAAGGCTCATGCGGTCGAGGACCGCTGTCCTCATCGGGGCGCTCGCCTGTCTCAAGGCTGGAACCTCGGGGACCGGCTGGCCTGTTGGTATCACGGCGTTGAGGTCGATGGCACAGGCACCGTGGTTGACGTGCCCGCCGTAGAGGACTGCCCGCTGGTAGGTCAATCCTGCGTCCACGCCTATCCGGTGGAAGAGCGCAACGGAGCCATCTTTCTTTACTTCAGTGACGATCTGCACCGCGACCCGCCGCCGTTGGAGCTGCCCGAGCAGTTGTCATCGGACGAATATAGCTCCTTCCTTTGCACCGCGGTTTGGAAGTGCAACTACCGCTACGCGATCGACAATGTCATGGACCCGATGCATGGCGCGTATCTCCATGCCCAGTCCCACTCCATGGCGTTTGGCGACAAACAGGCGGACATGAAGGTCCGCAAGACCGACACGGGATTCATCTTCGAGAAGACCGGGCAAAAGGACGTCAATTTCGATTGGGTCGAATATGGCGAAAGCGGCGCCATGTGGCTGCGCCTGTCGATCCCCTACCGCAAGCAACACGGTCCGGGCGGTTCGTTCTTTATTGTTGGTTTCGCGACACCCATGGACGAAGACCATACCCAGGTCTTCTTTTGGCGCGTTCGCAAGGTGCAAGGCTGGCAGCGCGATGTCTGGCGGTTTTTGTATCGCAACCGGCTCGAAGGGCTGCATTGGGCGGTGCTGGAGCAGGACCGGGTGGTTCTTGAACGGATGTCGCCCGACGCGCGGGCGCACGAATTCCTCTACCAGCACGATGTGGGGCTCAGCCGCCTGCGCCGCGTCATGGAAAAGCGCGCGAGAGAGCAGGTCGAAGCCCTCGATGCGGCGGAGCCGGCATTGGCGGCGAAATGACCGATCCGCAGCGCGGCGAACCGAGTTATCCCGTTCCCGGGCTTGAGCGGGGCATCCGCATTTTGCAGATGTTCAACTCGAACCGGCGCAGCATCGCGCCACCGGAAATCGCGCGCGAATTGGAACTGCCTCGCACTACTGTCTATCGGTTGGTGCAGGCACTCGAGCGGCTGGGACTGTTGGAACGGCAGGAGGGCGGGTCGTTCTTCCGGCCGGGGTTAGCGATTTTGAGCTTAGGCTTCGAATGTCTAGCCTCACTTGATATCAGCGAGCTGGGGCGGCCGGTCTTGGACCGCCTCAGCGAAGAGACCGGCTTGGCCAGCCATCTCGCGCTGCGCGACGGCACGGACGTGGTCGTGGTCCAAAAGGCCCAGGGACGGTCACCCTTTGCCAGCGCGCTGCAAATCGGAACACGGCTGCCCGTTCACGGAACAGTTCTAGGACGCATGAGCTTGGTGGACATGCCGGAAAGCGACTTAGCTGCGCTGTTCGATAACGACATGCCCGCCTTTACAAAGCAGACGCCGACAACCGTTACTGCCCTTGCGGCCATGCTGGCGCTGGACGCCAAGCGCGGCTATGCCGTCAGCGACTCGTTCTTTGAGCAGGGCATCTCAACAATCGCGGCCCCGGTGCGGGACCAGACCGGTCTTTCGGTCGGGGCGGTCAACGTGACCCTTCGGCGTGCACCGTCCTCAGATCCGGATTTCGATGCTATCGTGGCTAATGTCTTGAAGGCAGGCGAAGAACTGTCCCATTCCTTGCGCTATCATCGCGCCTTGGCGCGCGACCCCATGCCGAACGCGGGCTAAAACGGGAGAGATCAATGCGGTTTTGCGGCATCGATGGCGTTACCTTCGGCGTGACCGATATTGCAGAATGCCAGCGCTTTTGGCGTGATTGGGGCCTTGCCCAGAATTCAGAAGACGACACGGTTTTCACGACACTGGATGGCAGTCGAATCTCGCTGCGGCCCGCCGACGATGCCACCTTGCCCGCCCCATTCGAAGAAGGCTCCACCGCTCGACAGATCGTTTGGGGTCTCGAAGACGAGGCTGCGCTGGCAGAAGCACGCGATGCCTTGCAGGGCCAATCCAGCTTTGTCGAGGGCGACGGCTGGGTGGGTGCCACCGACCCCAACGGCATGGGCCTGAAACTGCAGGTTACGACACGCCATGAGGTCGAGGTCGTGGGCTCGCCGACCAACACGGCTGACAAGGTGTTACGGAAGGACGAGCGCAGCCCCGTCTATGAAAAGGCGCAACCGATAGGCATCGGCCATGTCGTGTTCTTCACTGCAGACATCATGACAACACTGGCCTTCTACACCGAGGTCCTGGGATTCACGGTTTCCGACAGCTATCCGCAGGCCGGCTATTTTCTCCGCTGCCGGCAGGAAGGCGGTCACCACAATCTGTTTTTGTTGAAAACGCCTGACGGCAAGCGCGGCCTGAACCATGTCGCCTTTACCGTGCGTGACATTCACGAGGTCTTCGGCGGCGGCATCCATATGAGTGGCAAGGGTTGGCCCACTCAGATTGGCCCCGGACGTCACCCGATTTCATCGGCCTATTTCTGGTACTTCCACAATCCCAGCGGCGGGCTCGCCGAGTATTACGCCAATGAGGACTATTGTACCAAGGCCTGGCAGCCCCGGGAGTGGCAGCGCAGCGCTGCAAACTACGCCGAATGGGCCGTGAACGGCGGCATCGATGGTGAAACTCGTCGTCAAATCGACAAACGCTGAGACCGAGTCTAAGGATCAAAGCCCGTGCCCAACTCCATCGTCATCGTCGGCGCCGGACAGGCCGGCGGCTGGGTCGCCAAAACGCTTCGCGACAAGGGATATGAGGGCGCCCTGACCCTCATCGGCGACGAGCCGCACCACCCATATGAGCGTCCGCCCTTGTCAAAAGCCGTACTGGCTGGAGAGGCGGAAGATCACAGCGTTCACCTGTTCAACCAGGGCATCTTTGCTGATCAGAACATCGACTTTCGCCCAAACCAAACGGTCGATTCGATCGACCGAGACCGAGGCGTGGTGAAGCTGGACGGCGAAGAGCTTGCCTACGACAAGCTGGTTCTTGCCACAGGCGGACGCCCGCGCGATCTGCCCTTCCTGTCTCACATTTCAGATCGCTTACACACTCTGCGCGATCTCGCCGATGCGCGGGACCTGCGACAGACACTGCAAGCCGGCGGTCATCTCACCATCATTGGCGGTGGCTGGATCGGCCTGGAGGTCGCGGCGACCGCGCGCAAGCTGGGATGCAAGGTCACCGTGATCGAGGCAGCGCCAAGACTATGTGCGCGGGCAGCCAGCGAGCCGCTGAGCGCCTTCCTCCTCGACCTACATCTGGCCAACGGTGTTACAGTCCATCTCAATGCGGGCGTGGAGGCGATCAACGAGCAGGATGGAAAGCTGATCTGCCGACTTTCGGACGGCCAAACCTTCGAGACCGATGCGGTGCTCGTCGGGATCGGCATTGTCCCGAACAGCGAACTAGCCGAGGAGGCGGGCCTTAAAGTCGAGAACGGGATCATGGTCGATGCCAACGGCCAAACGGACGATCCCTCGATCTACGCCGTCGGCGACGTCGCCCATCGGTTCAGCACGCTGGACGATCAGCACCGGCGCCTTGAAAGCTGGGCCAATGCCCAAAATGAAGGGATCGCCGTTGCCCACGCACTCTTAGGCCTGGACCGACCGCCTGAGGACATCCCCTGGTTCTGGTCTGACCAGCACGGCTGCAACATCCAAATCCTCGGCATACCGCCCGAAGACTCAGAGTCAGTGTTTCGCGAAGGTGGACCAGGGCAAACCTGCTTTTACCTAGAGGGCGAACGTTTGGTCGGGGTGCATGCATGCGATGATCCAATGGCCATCAAGGTCGCCAAGCGGCTTATGACGCGTGATTTGCCTGTGGACGCTGCGAAGCTGGCTGATCCGGCGATTTCCTTAAAATCGCTTCTTAAATCCTGATCCGTCGAACCGTCGTTGTGCCGCTTATTCTTGACATTACGCAGCAACACAGTACTCTGTTTCAATGATAGATCATCGTTCCATATTTGGAACAAATCGGCTCGATTGAGGAGCGTTGTGACTGTCGTCCCTCTCCAGCGCTCCGAGGATCGGTCTGCAACCGCGGCCGAACCCACCCGGCTTGCGTTCTCAGACGTCACCAAACAGTTCATCCAGAAAAATCGTGGTCGCCGGGGCAAGACGGTCATCACGGCGGTCCGCGATCTCAGCCTGATCTGCCGCGATCAGGAGGTTGTCACGATCATCGGGCCGAGCGGTTGCGGCAAGAGCACGCTTTTGAACATGGCCTCCGGCCTCGACCGCCCGAGCAAGGGCAGCATCTCGGTTGATGGCGAGCCAGTCGATGGTCCCAACAGTCACGTTGCCTTCATGCTGCAAAAGGATTTGCTGCTGCCATGGCGTACCATTCGCCAAAATGTGGAATTCGGTCAGGAAATCCAAGGCGTTACCCGATCTACACGGCGGGAACGGGCGTTCGAATTGCTGGCCCAGTACAGGCTGGAAGAATTCGCCGACTATTACCCCCACCAGATTTCCGGCGGCATGCGGCAACGCGCGGCTTTGGCGCGAACCCTGGCCAACGATCCCGATGTGCTTTTGATGGACGAGCCGTTTTCCGCCCTCGATGCGCAGACCAAGATGGTCCTGCAGCGCGACCTGGCGCGCACGCTGGTGAGACGGCAGAAGACAGCCCTGTTTATCACGCATGATTTGGAAGAAGCGGTCGCGCTGTCGGACCGGGTGCTGGTGATGTCTAACCGTCCCGGCACCATCATCAAAGAAATCGCCATTAATCTGCCCGATCGCGACGAACCTTTTGCCCGCCGCCAGCATCCAGGCATGGCCGAATACACCAAAACGCTGATGGAGTTACTGCATCTAGGCGACGAAACCGATCAAGCCGCGGCCGGCCCAAGGCCGCACTAACAAGGAGGCAACCATGGCTACAATCACCCCTCGACTTTTGAGCGGCGCATTTCTCGGCTCCGCGATGGCGATCTCAATGTCTGTCACGGCGACGGCACAAGATCTGACACCGGTCACGTATCTCTTGCCGGCGCCCCAGTTCTTGGTCGCCTTTGCACCCATGAACCTGGCCGATTCCCGTGGCTACTATGCCGACGAGGGTGTCGAGGTCGAATTCATTACTGTTCGTGGCGGGGCTGAAGTCGCCACCCAGATCGGCGCCGGCAACGCCCTGGTCGGCGGCGGTATCGGCGATACCTCGATCATCGTTCGCCCCAACGGCGTTCCCGTGCGGTCGGTCGGCATTTTGGGCGGCGGCGCGCTCACGACCGTCGTAGCCCGGGGCGATCGCGACATCGACGATCTAGCTGATCTGGAAGGCAAGACAATCGCGGTCCAGTCGTTCCAGGACACAACGTTCTACTCCCTGCTCGGCGCCATGGGCACCGAAGGACTCGGACAGTCCGACGCTGATATCCAAGCTCACGGTCCGGCGGGCGTGTGGCAACTATTCGTGGCGGGCGAGGTCGATGCGATGTCGGCGGTGCCCGACTGGATTTATCTTGCGGACTCACAAGGCGTCGATGTCGTGACCCTATCCTCGACCGACAGCTTCCCCAGCATGGCCCAGGCCGTCATCGCCTCGGACGAAGGTCTGGCCGAACAGCCCGATGCAGTGTGCGGTGTCGTGCGGGCGATTAGCCGGGCTGTCCAGGACATCATGGATGATCCGGAATCCGCAGCGACCGATTTCATCGCGTACATGGAGGCCAACGAATTCCCCGTACAGCCCGACAGCGTGTTGCCGATCATGCAGTCCTACGCCGCGAGTGTTTATCCGGGGCAAGACACGCTGGGCATGGCCGACCCAGACCGGATCGAGACCGTCCAAAATTTCTATCTCGACGCGGGCATCATTCGCACGGCAACGCCGGTTGACGAGCTCTACACCAATGAGTGTATCCAGTAGCGAGCTTTCCAGGGCTGAAGGGGGCGTCTCGGCGCCCCCCGGCTGGGCCGAAAGGCTGTGGGCCGCCGCGACCTCCCTGCAGGTCGCCGGCAGCGTCGGCCTTGCCGTTCTGCTGCTTGCCGCCTGGCAATGGCTGCCGGGCTGGCTGGGTATTCCCGCCTTCATCATCCCGCCGGCATCCGATGTTTGGGCCGAATTCTTATGGATGACGGACCGAGGCGCGCTGATGTACCACACGGCGATAACCTTCTTCCTGGTGGTCGTCGGGTTCGTCATCGGCTGCTTGCTGGGCGCGGCCGTCGGTTATCTGCTGGGGATTTCCAGAAACGCCGAGATCGTCCTGTCGCCCTACATTCTGGCGCTGCAGATCGCGCCAAAGGTGGCCTTCGCGCCGCTATTCGTTCTTTGGTTCGGCTACACTTTCACCCCGAAGATCCTGGTGGCGGTGCTGATCGTTTTCTTCCCGGTTCTGATCAACGTGCTGGGCGCGGTTCGTGCCGTTGACCAACACCAGATCGACCTCGCCAGATCGTTCAAGGCCACGCGGCTGCAGATCTTTTCCAAGATCGAACTGCCTGCCTCGATGCCCGCCTTCTTTGCCGGCCTGCGCATCGGCTCGACCCTAGCGGTCATCGGCGTTGTGGTCGGCGAACTGGTCGGCGGCAATACCGGTCTCGGCTATTTGCTGACCTTCGCCCAGGGCCAAGCGAACACGCCGGCCGTCTTCGTCACCATCACCCTGCTCACCCTGATCGGCATCATCGTCTATCTGGCGGTGGTGATTATGGAGGGGCGGGTGCTTCGCTACATGAACAGGCGCACCGTCGAGGGCGGCTGACCCCAACACGTGAGAAAGACCAACCATGCAAGACGCTGACCGCCCTATTCCCAGCCAGGAAAACCCGCCCTTTGCGACCTGGAAGAAGCCGGGAGACAAATCGTTAGGTGACTGGCTGAACAGCCGCATCGCCCGATATGAGGAGCGGACTTATGACTGGAACGCCCTGTCCTGGCAGGCGGACGTTGACCCGAAATACCGGCGCGCCCAAACCCGTTATATCGGCACGGGCGCTGCTGGCGTCCGCAAGGATACGAACAGCATTCCGGCAGAACATTTCACATTCTCCACCATGGTCCTACCGGCCGGGTGCGAGGGGCCGCTGCATGTCCATCACGATGTCGAGGAGGCATTCTTTATCCTGAAAGGACGGCATGTCCGCCTGTTCTTCGAGTATGAAGGCGAGACTTGGGAGACCGAGCTGGGCGAGCGCGACGTGATTTCAGTGCCGCCCGGCATCTATCGCGGTCTCGTCAATGAGAGCCAGGAAGAAGCGCTCATGTGCGTCATGCTAGGGCGCAATGTGCCGGATCTGCCGGACTATCCGGCCGACCACCCCATCGCCATCGCCAAGGCCGAACGCAAGAAGCAAGCGGCGAAAGCCTGACCAGGGATCCGCACGCTTGGGCCAGTTGCAGGACAAGACGATCGTGATCACAGGTGCGGGCCGCGGGTTGGGGCGCGCCTTTGCTGAGGCGTGTGCCGCCGAGGGCGCTCATGTACTGATCGGCGAGCTGATGGAAGACCGCGCAGCCGAGACCACTGAGTTCCTGCAGGATCAAGGCTTCCAAGCCGATTCCCACCCGCTCGATATCGGCGACCCGAAGAGCGTGGAAGATTTTGGCGACTGGTTGCGCACGGCAGCAGGACCGGTGCATGGCCTAATCAACAATGCGGCCATCGCCACCGGCATCGGCGGCAAGCTCTATGACGAGATCGATATCGACACCTGGGACGAGGTGATGCGGGTCAATGTCCGGGGGACATGGCTGATGGTCCGCGCGACGGCCCCTATGATGGCCGAAGCCGACGGCGCCAGCATTGTCAATCTGGCGTCGGACACGGCCCTGTGGGGCGCCCCGAGGCTGCTGCACTATGTTTCCAGCAAGGGCGCGATTATCGCGATGACAAGGTCGCTGGCCCGCGAACTTGGCCCTAAGAACATCGCCGTCAACGCGCTCGCCCCAGGGCTGGTCCTGGTCGAAGCGACCGAATATGTGCCGGAAGAACGGCACAAGCACTATGAGGACGGGCGGGCAATACACCGCGCGCAATACCCTGACGATGTTGTGGGGGCAGCCGTATTCCTGGTCTCCGACGCCGCGCGCTTCATCACCGGACAGGTGCTGCCGGTCAATGGAGGCTTCGTGTTCAATTGACCCAGGCCGTTGAAAGAACTGTGGCTCTGGATGGCCGAGCCTTGTCGGTGATCGAGGCGGGCAACGGCCTGCAGACACTGGTGATGTTGCACGGCATCGGTTCCAGCGCCCGGTCCTGGACCCATCTTTTGCCTTTGCTGGCACCGCACGCGCGATGCCTCGCCTGGGATCTGCCCGGCTATCGCGGCTCTGACCCACTTGAACCTGAATTCCCCGTAGCGTCTGACTATTTGGCGATACTCGAATTATGGCTTGCCGCGGAAAAGATCGACAGCGCTGTCTTGCTCGGCCATTCCTTGGGCGCGCTGATCGCCGGCGAGGCAGCCGTTCAGTGGCCGAAGCGGATCGCCGGCGTCGTATTCGCCGATCCGGGTTCGGGACATGGGTTGAGTCCGTCGGACACCTGGCCCGAGGGGCTGACCCGGCGCATCGAAGATCTGAAGACGCTCGGCCAACCGGCGTTCGCTGAGGCGCGGGCGCCCAGAATGTGCGGTTCGGGCGCCAGCGATCTGGCTCATCAGACAACAATGAGCGAAATGGCCCGCGTGCGCCTTCCGGGATATGCCCAGGCAGTCGCCTTGCTCGCCCAAGCGAAGCTTGCCGATAACGTGCCGAAAATCGACTGTCCCTTGACGTTCATGGTCGGTGACGAGGACCGCATTACGCCCCCCGAGGGAGTCAAGGCTCTCGCCGATCTGCACCCGGATGCACGGTACATAGAGCTGCCGGGCGCCGGTCACGCCGGCTATGTCGAAGTGCCGGCGCTCTACGCCGAGCCGATCATCGAAATGCTGGAGCAGACAAAATGACCGTGGCGCAAACAGCGGAGCGGCCATCGGACAAGTCGGAGCCCCAAGCAGCCACCGTTGGCGATGCCATCGTTGCCAGCCTAGCGGCGGCCGGGGTGACCGACGCATTTGGCGTGATCTCGATCCACAATATGCCGATCCTTGACGGGATCGCACGCAGCGGGTCGCTTCGCTTCACACCGGCGCGCGGGGAAGCAGGCGCGGTCAACATGGCAGATGCCGCGACCCGTGTGACCGGCAGACCGGCGGTGGCGATTACCAGCACCGGAACGGGGGCGGGCAATGGCTGCGGCGGGCTGATCGAGGCCGCATGCGCCGGCACACCCATGTTGCACGTCACCGGCCAGATCGACAGCGCCTATCTCGATCAGGGCTGGGGTTTCATCCATGAGGCCAAGGACCAGCCCGGCTGGCTAGCCGCCACTTCCAAGGCCTTTTATCGGATTGAGCGGCCAGAACATGCGGCTCGGATAATCGCGCAGGCCCTGCGCGAAGCCCTCGACCCGCCGACCGGACCGGTCAGCATCGAAATCCCGATCGATATTCAAAAGGCGGCGGCCGCAGAGCCGGAATCGGTTGCGGACACGCCTCGGCACGCGAGATCAGACAGCGATATCGATCGTCTGGTCGAAATGGCGCGTGAGGCACGACGCCCCCTGCTCTGGCTTGGTGGCGGCGCGCGCAGGGCGTCCGACGGCGCTCGCAAGCTTGCCGATCTCGGGTTCGGCGCGGTCTCCAGCGTGCAAGGACGGGGTATTGTCGACGAACGCCATCCGCGATCGCTCGGCAGCTTCACGGCGACTGCGGCGACCGAGGCGCTATACCGCCAGGCGGATTTGCTGATCGTTGCCGGGTCGCATCTCAGATCTAATGAGACACGGACCTACAGCCTCCCCCTGCCAAGCCAGATCGCACGCATCGATATCGATGGGTCGGCGCGGAATGGAAGCTATCGAGCCGACCTGTTTGTCGAGGCCGACTGCGGCCCGGCCCTAGCGCATCTAGAGGAGTCGTTGAGCGGACCGCTGTCCATTGATCCGGATTGGGATGCAGCCATCAACGAGGCGAAGGCCGGCAACGAGGCCAATCTCAGGCGCGATATGGGCCCTTACACCGAACTGCTCGACGCGATTGAAGCGACCTTGCCCTCCGACGCGCTTTGGGTGCGCGACATCACCCTTTCAAACAGCATCTGGGGCAATCGTCGACCGCTGCTGGACAGGCCGGACAGACTGGTCCATGCGGTCGGCGGCGGCATCGGCCAGGGGCTGGCCCATGCGATTGGGGCCGGGCATGCGAGCGGCAAGCCCGTTCTGACGCTGATCGGCGATGGCGGCTTTATGCTCAATCCAGGCGAATTAGCGACGGCTGTCGAGGCCGGGCTCAACCTCACAATCTTGCTGATGAACGACCAGGGCTATGGCGTGATCAGGAACATCCAGGATGCATCCTATGGGGCGCGCCGAGCCTATACCGATCTCAGCCTGCCCAATTTCGCCGATCTGGCCCTGGCGTTCGGCTGTACCTATCATCGCATCGACGACCTCACTCGCGCCCGGCCGATCTTGGCCGAGCGATTCGAGCGTGGCGGCGTCGGCATCTTGGAGGTCGACATGAAAGCGATCGGGCCGTTTGGCGTCACCTTCGCTGGCCCACCGGCAGGTAGAGGTTAATCCAGATGCCGGGGATCGGAATCATCGGCTATGGCGGGATCGCCCGAACGGCCATCGAGCTTGTGGAGGGCGAGAAATCGGGCCCGATTGTCGGCGTCTTGGTGCGGCCAGGCCGTGAGGACACAGTGCCAAAGGCCCTCAACCCCGTCACCACGATCGACGACCTTATCGACCTTGATCCCCACATCATTGCAGAGTGTGCCGGCCAACCAGCGGTCGGCGAGTACGGCCCCGCCATCTTGGCTGCCGGCATCGATTTGCTGGCAATCTCCATAGGCGCACTGGCCGATCCTTCGGTGGAGACCGCCCTTCGCGACGCCGCGGAAAAGGGAGGCAGCCAGATCCGCCTGCCGCCCGGTGCCATCGGCGCGATCGACGCCCTGGCCGCCATGAAGCTGGCCGGATTGAACCGTGTCGCCTACCGATCGCGCAAGCCACCCCGCGCCTGGGCGAAAGACACGGACGACGAAGCGATCACGGAACGGACGGTGCTCTATCGCGGAACCGCGCGGGAGGCGGCATTGCGCTATCCCAAGAACGCCAACGTCGCGGCAACCGTTGCGCTAGCCGGCCTTGGCCTCGACGAGACGATGGTCGAACTCGTGGCCGACCCCGATGCCCCCGGCAATGTCCATGAGATTGAGGCAGAGGGCCCAAGCGGTCGTTTTTCGATCGAACTTGAAGGTAGGCCAAGTCCGCAAAATCCCAAGACCTCGGCACTCACCGCTCTCAGCGTGGCGCGCGCGCTGATCAACCGTAAGGCCACGTTCCAAGTCTGACCGGCGGCCCAGTCGCCGCCCTATCCCGGCAAAACCGCCAACATCTCGGCGACGGTTTGAAATTTGCGACGCGGGCGATCATCGGTTGCCCGGTCGATCTCAGCCGAATCGATAGCCTGCCAGCCGGCGAAATCGACAACACGCCCACCCTGTTCACGAATCAAATCGGCGAGGCCGTCAGAACCCGATTTACCCGCCGCTACGGTTTCCTCGGCGACACGGTTCGCCACGGCGTGGGATTCGGGGCGGTTGGTAGGGATCGTGCCGGACGGACCGCGCTTTGCCCAACCGACGACGTACAGATCTTCCTCGATCTTGCCGTCAACATTTTCAAACACGCCGCCAGAGGGAAGAAGCGTGTCGCAGGCCACGCTGTCATAGCCGATGCACGTCACCGCCAACTGCGCCGGAATAATTTGCTCGTCGCCGTCTGCATTCTCAACACGCACACCGGTGAGGCGACGATCTCCTTCAAAGCCAGTCGGTCGGGTTTGAAACCGAAAGTCGACCGCCAGTTTGCGGTCGTCCGGCTGCAATGCCGAAAAGTCCCGTAGGATCGACAGGGTCTTAGGCTCATCGTCGCGCGCCGGTGGGATCAAGGCGGTTTTTACATTTGGACGGGCTCGCCGCAGTTCGCCCATTTCGGATAGCTCCAAGGGCGTAAACTTTGCGTGCTCTGGCCCCCTTCGCCCAAGCAGCGTGATGGATTTCAGCCGCATGCGAGCCATCCGCTCCGCCAGATCAGGCGACAGGTCGGAGGCGGCCAATTCGTCCGGCGATTTGGCGAACATTCTGGCCGCGTCTAGCGCGACATTGCCAATGCCGATGACCACGATGTGCTCGACCTGTTCAAGATCGACTTGAAGTCCAGCTTGGTCAGGGTGGTTGTTGTACCATTTGACAAACTCTTCCGAGCCAAACACGCCCGGTAAATCCTCACCGGCCAGCCCCAACCTTCGGTCCTTCGGCGCGCCGGTCGCCAGGATGACCGCGTCGTATTTATCGCGTAGTTCCTTGAGGCCGATGTCCTTGCCGATTTCGACATTGCCCAAGAAGCTAACATTGTCGCGCGTCAGCGCCCGGGTAAGCACACGAGTGACAGCCTTGGTCGACTGATGGTCCGGCGCAACACCATAGCGGATCAATCCAAATGGCGTCGGCAGCCGATCGATGACATCAATTCGGTCATCCGGGGCAATCCGTGCCAACCGCTCAGCGGCATAAACCCCAGACGGTCCGCTGCCGATGATTGCGAAATGGCGCGTCACCGAAGCGCTCAGCCGAGATGCACATATTCATAGTCGACCGGCAGATTGTTGATCCCGCGATCGGGCGGCGCGATCCAGCTGGCCATCTTGCCCGGCTCAATCACCTGGCGCATTAGGCCATGGACGAACTGGTGGTCGGCCTCGGTCGGCAACCACTCGCCTTGGCGGGCATGCCATTGCTCTGCATCGACCGGTGCACCGCTCGGATCGACATGGAATCCCGCCCAGGTGCCGATCGCACGGCGGAACCGTGTCGAGGGCAGCGTCAGTTCGAACGATTGGCCGGCCTTCTTGATAGTGCGGTTCCAGCGCTTCAGACCGACCATGCAGTCCTTCACATAGGCGTTGCGGGTGACCTCGTTCATCGCATTGCGCAGCGGTATCTCATTGGTACCGAAACCGTCCTCGCCTCTTGGCTCATCCAACTCATAGGTCGCTTCGGTGCAGACATGGTCCTCATAGCGCCCTTCATCCGGCCGCCCCTTGAGACCGTTGGCGAAAACCGTCGCAGCGTTGGATGAGATCTCCGATCCGAACAGATCGAGCGACGATGAAAACCAGAAATTCAGATAGCGCTGGATGGTCGGCAGATCGATCGCGCCCGCGTTGCGTAGCGCGTCCGGATCGTCAGACTTTATCTCATCCATCACCTCGAGCGTGCGTTTGATCACCCGACCGATGCCTGTTTCGCCGACGAACATGTGGTGCGCTTCTTCGGTGAGCATGAATTGGCAGGTGCGCGCCAGCGGATCGAAGCCGCTTTCGGCAAGGCTCTTAAGCTGGAACTTACCGTCCCTGTCGGTGAAGTACGTGAACATGTAGAAGCTGAGCCAGTCCGAGATCGGCTCGTTGAACGTGCCCAGGATACGCGGCTTGTCGGCATCGCCGGAATGACGCGCCAGCAACTCCTCTGCTTCCTCGCGTCCATCGCGACCGAAATAGGCGTGCAGCAAATAGACCATAGCCCACAGATGCCGGCCTTCCTCGACGTTCACCTGGAACAGGTTGCGCAAATCGTAGAGCGACGGGCAACTGAGCCCCAGCAACCTCTGCTGTTCAACCGAGGCAGGCTCAGTGTCGCCCTGAGTGACGATCAAGCGGCGCAAGGTGGACCGGAAGTCGCCGGGCACCTGGTCCCATGCCGGCTGGCCGTAGAAATCACCGAAGCCAATCGTCCTGTCAGCCGTCCTTTCGGCCAGGAAGATGCCCCAGCGGTAGTCGGGCATCTTGACCTTGCCGTAGGTCGCCCAGCCTTTGGCATCCACTGAGGTGGCAGTGCGTAGATAAACATCGGCCGCCTGGAAGCTTTCCGGGCCCAGATCCTGCCACCAGGTCAGGAATTTCGGCTGCCAGTGCTCAAGCGCGCGCTGCAGCGAGCGGTTGTTGCCAAGATCGACATTGTTGGGAATACGGTCACGGTAATTGAGCGACATGTGGTTAGACCCTTTCCCAGTCAAAATGTGCCTTGCTGCCCGAGCCGAACAGACGCAGCGCGCCCTGCTCGCCGACAGCGTTCGGGCGATTGAACACCCAGTTCTGCCAGGCCGACAAACGGCCGAAGATCTTGGTCTCGGTGGTTTCGATACCGGCAAACCGGAGGCTGGCCTCCATCCCGGTCAGTGCGTCCGGCGACAATCCGGCCCGCTCTTCGATTGCGAGGCGAATCTCGTCCTCCCAGTCAAGATCATCCGGCGCGACCGTGATGAGGCCGGCGTCCAGGGCCGCCTGCGCGTTCATGCGCTCTCCGATCCGCGCATCAAGCGCGTCCAATTCATCCGCCTTGGGGCCAAATCGGGTCTGCAGCCTTGTCTGATGGTTGACCATGGGATAGGCACCGAAATTCATCGCCAACAAGGCGATTTCCGGCTCGTCTTGGCCTTCCTCTTCGGCATCCGGCAGGTCAAGCATGTAGGAGCGGTCAGCCGCGAAGGCGAGTTCGGCAAGGGTACCGGCAAAGCAACTGCCCTCATCGATGATCGCAAACAGGCTGCGCGACGTAACATCGAGACGTGCCAAGGTTCGCCGCAGCATGCCGATCACCTCGCGCACGAACCAATCGTTTTGATGGGCCTCAAGGGCTGCATCGGCCGCCAAAACCGCGCCAATCTCGCCGCGGGTCTTGAGCACTATCGTACCGATATCCATGAAGTTGTGGCGCAGCATCAACAAGGCGTCGTCCAACTGCCTGGCCATCGCCAACGGCCACCATTCAGCGCCCGCTTGTCTGATCGCGTGCATGTCCGAGGGCTGCTCGCCCTCCGGCGCTTCGACGATCAAGGTGGCCGTGCGTGCATCGCGATCGATCGCCACGGCGACATGTTCGTAGACGAGCGAATTCTCATCGATCCGACGGCGCAACGGGGTCAGCGGTACACCTTCGGCGCTGTCGGGCCGACCCGATTGTGAAGCGAGATCAGCCGCTCTTTCCTTAACCGCTTCCTCGAAACGAGAGGGCGGCGCAATTTCGTCGACCAAGCCCCATTCCTTGGCACGATCGGCTCTAACGCCATCGGCGTTTGTGCAGAACATGTCGGCGAGATCCCGGCGGACGCCACGTTTGTCAACCAACCGAGTCAGGCCGCCCGTGCCGGGAAGCACACCGAGAAGCGGCACCTCTGGCAGGCTCACGGTCGAAGACCGATCATCGATCATGACAATTTCATCGCAGGCCAACGCGACCTCGTAGCCACCACCCGCGCAGGTGCCATTTACGGCTGCCAGGAACTTCAGCCCCGAATGGGCACTTGAATCCTCCATGCCGTTGCGGGTCTCGTTAGTGAACTTGCAGAAATTGACCTTCCAGGCATGGCTGGAGGTGCTGAGCATGTAGATATTTGCGCCGGCACAGAACATCCGCTCCTTGGCGCTGGTCAGCACGACGGTCTTGACCGTCGGATGCTCGAACCGAAGACGCTGAACGATGTCGTGCAGCTCTATATCGACACCGAGATCGTAAGAGTTCAGCTTTAGTTGATAGCCCTCGACCAGGCCGCCATCCTCGTCGACATCCATCGACAGCGTGGCAATCGGGCCGTCCATGTCGACCCGCCAATGGCGATAGCCGTCCGGCCCGCGATCAAACGTCACGAAAGACACATCATTTCTCCTGGCAGCCGCTGAGCGCGATCTTGACAGGAAGAATAATGCATGTGTTTCGATCGTCAAGAATTATGATGCATATCGAAAGACCAACGGATGAAGGTCAGGCTAAACAGCCCGCAGGTCTATTCAGTCTCGAGTTTCACCTTGCTTGGGTAAAATGCCAGTGCGTTTTTGATCTGCGAAACGTCGGGTAGCGGCGCTTCATAGGTCCATGCTGCATTCTCGATCGTACCGGCCTCGTGGACGATTGAGAAATAGTTTGCCTCTCCCTTGCAGGGGCAATAGGTCGTGTGATCGGTACGCTCCAGTACCGTCTCGTCAACGTCCTCACGCGGGATGTAGATGACTGTTTTGTAGGCTCCTTCCAGCAAATCTAGAGCGCGTTCCGACCGCGAGACCACCGTGTTGCCGACCCGAACGGTCACTAGTCCGCCACGGGGCCTTACTGTGATATGCCGGTCGCGAATGGGGGACGACATCTTGCGCCTCCTTCAGAGGTTGCCTCTGTGATGTCCGAAAAGATGGGGCCGTTGTACCCCGAATTCACGAACAGCAGCGATCAACTCTCTACCAGGGCCGCAAGTGCGGCGAGGCTAGCGTCGGCGACCTTACCAGCCGTGTCGAGGCGCGCATCGGCCTTGGCATATAGCTCGGCCCGTTCCTTCAAGATTGATCGAAGGTCATCCATGGCGCCGGGATTGTCGGCCATAGGTCGGCGATCACCCTGAGCGATGACGCGGCCCATATGCTCCTCCGGCGAGGTCGTCACCCAAACCGTGAAACAGTTGGACAGCAAGATGTCGTAGTTTGCCGTGTCCGCGACCAAACCACCGCCGGTGGCAATGACCGATCGTTCGTGGTCGACCAGCACCCGCTCAAGCGCTTGACGCTCGAAGCGGCGATACATGGCCTGACCGCCCAACGCCATGATTTCACTCAAGGCCATACCGGCGTCCTGTTCAATCTCTCGCGTCAGTTCGACAAAGGGCACGCAGCGTTTGTCCGCCAGCATCCGCCCGAGAGTCGACTTTCCAGCGCCGCGAAGGCCGATCAAGCCAACCCTTTGCCTTCTCTGGTCGGGTTTTCCCGCACCAAACGTCGAAACAAGATAGGACCGCGCCTTCGACAACTCATCGGGGCTCAATCGACCGGCAAATTCGATCAAGAGATTGAGCTCAACGGAACGCTCGGGCCCTTCACTCACCAAATCGGCAATCGAAACGCCCATGGCTTGTGCGATCTGTCGCAGCAAAATAATCGAGATGTTTCCTTCGCCGGCCTCCAGCTGCGCCAAGTAGCGCTCGGAAACCCCTGAATCGCGTGCCAGGATTTTGCGCGTCATCCCGTGCCTGCTGCGCGACGCGCGCACGCGGTCGCCCAACAGCGACAGATAATTCCCATCGGCCCGAACTTCGTCACGCCGATGTTTTCGACCGGGCCGCACTGAACTCTGGCTGTCAGTATCCTCTGTCTTATTCATCGCTTCTCTCGGCGCATCGACCTTGGAAACCTTCAATCATCGTACATGAATTATAGTGCTTGATCTATTTACAATATGAATTATTTTGTATGAAAATAAGGACCATGACGTGACCCGGGAATGATCATGGCCGACTATGCGATTGCCAATAGAAGGTAGGGTGCGATGTCCGTACGGCTCACGATCTATGTCGGAACGATGACCGGAACCGCCGAACTTGTTGCACAAGAGATCGAGGATTGGCTCGCCGAAAATGACGGCGACGCCGAGATCGTCTTGATGGATGACTTGGATCACACGGCTTTCGAAGAAGAGGGGCCGATCCTAATCTGCACATCGACCTATGGTCAGGGCGACGTTCCGGACAACGCCCAGGCGCTTTTTGACGCTCTGTCCAAAGTTCGCCCCAGTCTCGGCCATGTTCAATTCGGGCTTATTGGGTTGGGTGACAGCACCTACCAGCAGACCTTCTGCTTCGGCGGCAAACGGTTTGACAAGCTCCTCGGCGAACTGGGAGCCACCCGCATTGGCGAGGCGTTCTATCACGATGCGTCCTCCGGCGACCTGCCGGAAGAAGATGCGCTGGAGTGGTTCAAATCCTGGGTGCCGCAAATTACCGAAGAACGGCGACAGGCCGCTTGAAAGGGTAAGGATCGCTCCACCTAGGCGACGATCACCGATAAAGGGGGCGGTGATTGACTGTGAGACAGACTGGTCATCATCTCAAAATCTCCAGGGATGGCGGCGAAGCCAACAGCCAATTTGCGCGGCTTCGTCAGGCCGATGTTTCAGCATGACGGCTCGGGCAGCAGTGGCGGCGACACCGAATTGGACGTTGTCGAGCAAGAGACTCTTTTGCCAATTCACCGCCATACAGAATCCAACCGGGACCCATCTCAGACCTGATTGTGGAGGCAACCTTCGGTCCTAGCTGGCATACCGAAGAGAACACCATGACAGGCAAGCAAGAATTCAACGACCTCATGACCGATCTGGCCGCCGATATAGCGGGCAGACAGCTCAACGCCGATCTAAACGCCTATCTGAATGATCAATACGGCCCGACGACTGACCGCTATCGGACCATCGAAGCAGTGTGCAGAAACGGTGTCGCCGAGGGCTGGCTGGCCGACCGGCAAGGCGGCGCGAAGATCAAATTCAGCCGGCCGATCAAGCCTGGGCCAGACATGCAAAACTTCTCGGTCGATGTCGTGGAAATGGATGATGTCGTCGGGCCACACCATCGGCATCCCAATGGCGAGATCGACATGATTATCCCTCTGGACGAGGGCGCCGAGTTTGATGGCAAAGGCGCTGGCTGGCTTGTCTACGGCCCGGACACAGCGCACCACCCGACTGTTACGGGCGGCAAGGCGATCATCCTGTATCTGCTGCCGGAAGGCGCTATTGAGTTTACCAAGCAATGATGGAACGGACCGAGCGTCCTTCGCGACCCTTGACCCCGCCTTGTGCCATCGTCGACGCTAGGGGTCGGCGATGACATGAGAGAGGACAACTCCATGGCGGTTACGTCCGCCCGCCTGCCGGACGGCTACTACAACGCAGCGCTCGATCTCCTAGACCGCAATTTGGCGGAAGGCCGACACGACAAGCTCGCGGTCATCGACGATAAGGGCCGCTACACCTATGGCGAGGTGACGGCGCGCGCCAACAGGTTTGCCAACGCCCTGGAAGGACTCGGCGTGGAGCGGGAGCAAAGGGTCCTGCTGTGCCTGCTGGACAGCGTCGACTTCCCAGCCGCCTTCCTAGGGTCGATCAAGGCAGGCATTATTCCCGTCTGCGTCAATACCTTGCTGACGACCAAAGACTACGACTACATGCTGGAGGACACGTCGGCCAAGGTTCTGGTCGTGTCCGCCGCCCTATTGCCGACATTCGCGCCGATCCTGGAAAAACATCGCAAGACCCTGAAACACATAGTTGTTTCGGGCGGCGATGCGGACGATTACCTAGCTTTCGACGCACTGGTGGCGGAGGCGAACGACAGCCACGAGCCGGCACCGACAGTCGCGGACGACATGGCTTTCTGGCTTTACTCGTCCGGGTCGACTGGCCGGCCGAAAGCCGCAGTACACCTGCAGTCGCACCTAATGCGTACGGCGGACGCGTTCGCCAAGCCGATCCTTGGCATCGATGAAACCGACATCGTTTTCTCCGCCGCAAAGTTGTTTTTCGCCTATGGCCTGGGCAACAATCTGACGTTTCCATTCTCGGTTGGCGCCACCGCCGTCCTCATGGCGGAACGCCCGACACCGCAGGCCTGCTTCAAGCGCATGCTGGATCACGAGGCGACGATCTTTTATGGCGTGCCGACCCTACTTGGCCTGATGCTGGCCAGCCCGGACATGCCGACTGCCGGTGATCTGAACCTACGGCTTTGCACCTCGGCAGGCGAAGCATTGCCGGCCGACCTTTATCGTCGCTGGAAAGACGCAACGGGGGTCGAGGTCTTGGACGGGATCGGATCGACCGAGATGCTGCACGTGTTCATCACCAACCGCCCAGGCGATGTGCGCCCCGGTTCGTCCGGCACACCGGTCGAAGGCTACGAGGCTCGTCTAATCGGCGACGATGGCACTGGGGTCGGGCCCGGCGAGATCGGCGAATTGCAGATCAACGGACCGACGAGTTGCGTGATGTATTGGCGACAACGCGAAAAGAGCCGGGACACCTTCCACGGCCCATGGACCCGTACAGGCGACAAGTACACGGTCAGCGAAGACGGCACCTACACCTATTGCGGGCGTGCGGACGACATGATGAAGGTCAGCGGCCAGTATGTCTCGCCGTTTGAGGTCGAGGCGGCACTCATCACGCATGACGCGGTGCTGGAAGCCGCCGTGGTTGGCCAACAAGACGATGAGCATCTCATCAAGCCTAAGGCGTTCATCGTGCTCGCCGAAGGGGCGTCACCCGACGGGTTGGAAGCAACGCTCAAAGACCACGTCAAATCTCAGATCGCGCCGTACAAGTACCCGCGCTGGTTCGAGTTCGTGGACTCGCTGCCCAAGACAGCAACCGGCAAAATCCAAAGATTCAAACTGCGCGCGGAGGCCAATAACGCATGACACCCGTCCCCAAGGCCGCAACAAAAGGCATGCGGGGCGAGATGTTTTAAGGTTAAAATATCCAAACAAACAGGGAGGTACCAAGCGATGACACTCATGAACAAACTTGCCGGAACGGTTGCGGGCGCGGCCATTGCGGCTGCAGCACTCGGTGGCACAGCCATGGCGCAAGACGAACCGATCCGCATCGGCGTCATGCTGCCTTATTCGGGCACTTTCGCACTGCTAGGCCAGAACATTACCGACGCCATGGAACTGGCCATGGTGGAGCGGGGCAATGGCGGTTGTAACGTCGAGTACATCCAGCTCGACTCCGAGGCCGATCCGTCGCGCGGGCCGGAAAACGCCCGTCGTCTGATCGATCGCGATCTCGTAGATATTTTGGTTGGCCCGGTCCATTCCGGCGTTGCGATGGGCATGGTGCAGGTCGTGCGCGAAACCGGCACGCCGCTGATCATCCCCAACGCGGGTGCGCGTCAAGCCACGGCCGAACTGTGTGCGCCTAACATCTTCCGCACGTCTTTCTCCAACTGGCAGCCGGCCTATCCGTCGGGCACGGTCGCCTATGACCGCGGTGCAAGGACGGCGGTAACCCTCTCATGGGATTACGGGGCCGGCCATCAGGCGACCGCAGCGTTCGCGGAGGCGTTCGAGGCCGCCGGCGGCGACGTCGTGGAAGAGCTGTTCATTCCGTTCCCGGACACCAATTTCCAACCGTTGCTGACCCAGATCGCGGGGATTCAGCCGGACGCCGTGTTTGTCTTCTTCGCCGGCGGTGGTGCGGTCCAATTCGTGAACGACTATGACGCGGCCGGCCTGAAAGACACGATCCCGCTGTACGGCTCAGGCTTCCTGACGGAAGGCGTGCTTGAGGCCCAGGGCGATGCCGCCGAGGGGCTGCTGACCACGCTTCACTATGGCGATGGTTTGGACAACCCGGTGGATGCCCAATTCCGAACCGCGTTCGAAGAGGCAACCGGCCGGCCTTCGGATGTCTACGCGGTTCAGGGCTACGACACCGGCCAACTGATCGCCCAGGCCCTTGAAGCCGTGTCGTGCGATGTCGGCGACCTCGACGCACTCAGCGCTGCCATGGCGGAAGCGACGATCGAAAGCCCGCGTGGGACCATCACGATGTCAGCCGCGCACAACCCCGTGCAGGACATCTACTTGCGTGAGGCACGCGATGGGGAAAACGTGGTGATCGAGATAGCAGCACCGGCGCTTGAAGATCCAGCGCCCGGATGCGCAATGTAAGCAAAACAGCTCGTTAGTTTAGGCGGGGCCGGCAACAAACCGGCCCCGCCGGCTTTTTCTCCCCCCTAGAGCCTGCCCGATGAGCTTCGACGTTTTTGCCGACCCGGCAATCTTCCTGGTGCAGCTTCTCAACGCGGTCCAACAGGGCTTGCTGCTGTTTCTGATCGCCAGTGGTCTGACCCTGATCTTCGGCATTATGGGCATTATCAATCTCGCCCATGGCAGCTTCTACATGGTTGGCGCCTACGCCGCCTATACGGTGGCCGACGCAACAGGATCGTTCTGGATATCCCTGCCTGTAGGCATCGCGGCCGGCGTCGCGCTTGGGTTCGTCTTGGAGCGGCTTCTGTTCCGGTTCTTCTACGAACGCGATCACCTCTATCAGGTTCTTTTGACGTTCGGCCTGATCCTGATCTTTGAAGAGGTCAGGGGCATGATGTTCGGCGAAGACACGCACCGCGCCCTGATGCCAGAGGTGTTGGATTTCTCCATCCCGCTGCTCGGCGTACAATCCTACCCGGCCTATCGGCTAGCGATCTCGGTGATCTGCCTTCTGGTCGCGGTCGGGCTTTACTGGCTGATCGCGCGAACACGCCTGGGCATGATGATCCGCGCCGGCGCCTACAATCGCGAGATGGTCCAGGCTCTCGGCATCAACATCACCTTTGTCTACGCCGCCGTCTTCGGTCTCGGCACCGGATTGGCCGCGTTGGCCGGGCTGCTTGAGGCGCCCGTGGCTTCGGTCGAGCCGGGCATCAGCGGCCGCTATCTGATCATCTCGTTCGTTGTCGTGGTGATCGGCGGCATCGGTTCGGTCAAAGGTGCCTTCTTCGGCGCCTTGCTGATCGGCTTTGTCGATACATTCGCCAAGGTGATCGTGCCTGAAGCCGCCGGGATGTCGATCTACCTGCTAATGGCGATCGTGCTGCTATGGCGGCCAACTGGCCTGTTTGGACGGCCGGCCTGATGAGCGGCCTTGGAACATCCACCAGCGGAACCTCGGGACCGGTCCGCATCTTCCTGCTGCTTGGCCTTGCCGTTTTCGCGCTGTTTCCGCTGGTCGGCAGCACGTTTTATGTGCAGCTCGGCACCAAGGTGATGATCTTCGCCATCCTGGCGATGAGCCTCAACCTGCTGGTCGGGTTCACCGGCTTGGTCAGCCTTGGACACGCCGCCTTCTTCGGGCTCGCCGCCTATTCGGTTTACATGTTCACACCCGGTTTCACGGCCGCAAGTTTGTGGTGGACCTTGCCGGCCGCCATGGTCGTAACTGGTGTGGCTGCCCTAATCATCGGTGCCTTGTCCCTGCGGACCAAGGGCATCTTCTTCCTGATGGTCACGCTGGCCTTCGGGCAGATGGTGTTCTTTTTGTTCCACGATACACCGCTGGGCGGCAGCCCGGACGGTGTCTACATCAACGCCGCGCCGACGCTCGACGCGCTCGGTGTCGACCTACCGGAGTTGCGTGACCGCTATCAACTCGTCGATGGTGGCGCGAGGGCGCCCTTCACCTTCTACTATGTGACCCTCGGTATCATGCTGGTGGTCTACCTGCTGCTGGCCGGCCTCCTCAAATCGCTGTTCGGCCACGTCATTCAGGGCATTCGGGTCAACGAGCATCGGATGCGGGCGCTCGGCTATCCGGTCTATACCTACAAGCTGGCAAGCTTCGTGATCGCCGGCATGTTTGGCGGCCTGGCGGGCTATCTGTGGGCGGTGCAAAGCCTGTTCGTGAACCCGGAGCTGGCAAGCTGGCACATGTCGGCCGAGATCCTGTTGATGGTGATTCTCGGCGGTATGGGCACGCTTTACGGCCCGATTCTAGGCGCGTTGGCGCTGGAGGCGCTGCGCGAATTGGCCGAGATTGCCATTGAGGAAACCGTGGTCCTGACCAACGCGATTGGCCTCACGGACATGGACCCGCTGAGAGCCGCGACCGACTACTACCTGCTGGTCGAGGGCGTGGTCATCATCGCAATCGTGATCGTGGTGCCGCGCGGCCTGTCCGGCCTGATCGAAGACCTGGCCAATCGCAGGCGTTCCGCGCGGATCTCCGGTCAAACCGATGCGGAGCGCGCGGCATGACGGACGCCTTGCTTCGAACCGAGGTGCTGTCGAAAAGCTTTGGCGGACTGCGCGCGGTCGCGGACGTGTCCCTCAGCTTTCCGGTCGGGTCGCTTCATGCAGTGATCGGGCCGAACGGGGCCGGCAAGACGACGTTGATCAATATGCTCTCGGGCGATTTGAAGCCGACGAGCGGCGCCATCTATCTGAATGATGAGAATATTGCGGGCCTGCGCGCCGACCGCATTTCCCAAAAGGGCATCGGCCGGTCGTATCAGAAAACCAACATCCTGGCCGAAATGACGGCGCTGGAAAATGTTCGCCTGGCCGCACAGTCGCGACAGACCGGGCTGGTCGGCGCGCTGACATCGGCCACCAAACGGCGGGACCTGATCGATCAGGCGCGCGCCGCTCTCGATCGCGTGGGCCTTGCAGCCAACGATGACGGCCGCCCGGCGTCCGCCCTCAGCCATGGCGAGCAGCGCCAGCTGGAAATCGCCATGACATTGGCGACCAAACCCAGCGCCCTGCTGCTTGACGAGCCGCTGGCCGGGATGGGGCCCGAAGAAACCGAACGCATGGTCGGTCTCTTGAAAAGCCTGGTGCCCGGCCATGCCGTCATTCTGGTCGAACACGATATGGACGTGGTGTTTTCTGTCGCCGACCAACTGACCGTGATGGTGAACGGACAGGTACTGGAAAGCGGAACGCCGGAGGTCATCCGCTCAAGCGAGGCCGTCCGCGAGGCCTATCTTGGCGGGGAGGACGACGATGTCTGATCTCGCGCTGGACACACGCCCTGCATTGGCTGACGGTCGGCCGCCGGCGCTAGAGGCCCTTGGCATCCACACCTTCTATGGCGCGAGCCACATTTTGCATGGTGTCGATTTCAAAGTCCGGCCGGGCGAAACCGTCGGCCTCATGGGTCGGAACGGGATGGGCAAATCGACACTGATCCGGTCAATGATGGGGATCGTGCCGATCAAAAGTGGTCGCATCCTTGCCGACGGTCGGGATCTGACAGCAAAACCTTCGTTTCAGATCGCCCGTACCGGCGTTGCCTATGTGCCCGAAGGGCGCGGGATCTTCGGCAATCTTTCGGTTCAGGAAAATCTGGTGATGGCAGCCCGCCCGTCGACCGACGGCACCATGGACTGGACGCTTGAGCGGGTGCTGGACACGTTCAAGCGGCTGGCCGAGCGGCTGGGCCACGCCGGCGATCAGCTTTCCGGCGGTGAACAGCAGATGCTGGCCATAGGCCGCGCACTGTTGACAAACCCGCGCCTCCTGATCCTGGACGAAGCGACGGAGGGCTTGGCGCCGCTGATCCGCAAAGAGATCTGGCGCATCATTCGGCTGGTTCGCGATACGGGTATCGCGACGCTTATCGTCGACAAAAACGTCGCTGCGGTGTCTGCGATCACCGACCGTAACGTCATTCTGGTCAAGGGCAGCGTGGTGTTCGAGGGAACCAGCGCCGACCTCAACGCCCAACCCGACCTGAAACATCGACATTTGGGGGTCTAGGCCGTGCCTTTTCGAACCGTGCGCGGCCATCGGCTCGAGGTCGCCCATATCCCCGGCGATGCCGATCGCCCTGCCCTGGTCTTCTTACACGAAGGTCTGGGGTCGACAGCCTTGTGGAAGGACTTTCCGGCGTCGGTCGCAGCCGCCACACGATGCCCAACCATCGTCTATTCGCGCTATGGCTACGGCAAATCGGACCCAATCGCCGGGCCGCGCGCGGTGCGTTACATGCATGACGAAGCACTGCACGCGTTGCCCGAGCTCCTCGACGAGCTACAAGTCGAAAACCCCATCCTGATCGGCCATTCCGACGGCGCATCGATCGCGCTGATCCATGCCGGGGCCGGCGAACGGTCCGTGCGCGGCCTGATCCTGGAAGCGCCCCACGTCTTCGTCGAAGACCTCACGGTCGACAGCATCGCCAAGGCAAAAATCACATACGAAACCACGGATCTCGGCGCCAAGCTGGGCCGCTATCACGACGATCCGGACAACACGTTCTGGGGCTGGAACGACATCTGGCTGCATCCGGACTTTCGGGCCTGGAACATTGAGGAGGTTTTGCCCTCGATTACCTGCCCCTCCCTGGTGATTCAGGGCGCCGATGACGAATACGGGACGCTCGCCCAGGTTGAAACCATCGCTGCCCAATCGGGTGGACCTGTCGACACTCTGGTGCTACCCGATTGTAGACATTCCCCTCACCGCGACCAGGAAGCCGCGACGCGGCACGCGATGGTTCGCTTTATCGAAGAGCTTTGAACCATGCGCGACGCGACCACCACGACGCTGTTCGAACGGCCCGTCCAAGGTATCCCCACCGAGGTCGTCGACGGGGTGTTCTGGCTGCAGATGCCCCTGCCCTTCGCGCTGAACCACGTCAATCTCTGGGTACTGGACGATGGCGATGGCTGGGTGATCGTCGATACGGGAATGTCGACCGACACGGTCAAGCAGTTGTGGGAAACGGCCCTGACCACCCATCTGGCGGGCCGTCCTATCAACCGCATTATCGCGACGCACTTTCATCCGGACCATGCCGGCTTGTCAGGCTATCTCTCCAAGCGCACCAGTGCGCCGGTCGCCATGCCGCCGACGGAATGGGAATTGGCGCGCCATATCGGCACAAGAAGCGACGCTGAATTCGTGGCTGGCCAGCAGGCATTCTTCCGCCATCACGGGCTCGATGCGACCACCCTTGGGCGCTTGGCAAATCATGGGAACACCTACAGCAACCGGATCGAGCCGATCGTCGACGAGATCGAACCGCTGGCGGCTGGCGACGTTCTGAACATCGGCGGACGGCAATGGCGTGTGGTCATGGGCAGCGGCCATTCACCCAGTCTCGCCACCCTTTGGTGCGAGAGTGAACATCTACTGCTGTCGGTGGATCAGATACTGCCCAAGATCACACCCAACATCTCGGTGCTTTGGGTCCGGCAGGACACCGACCCGCTGCACGACTTTCTGACCAGCCTGCAAAACTTCGCTTGGCTGCCGGACGATACGTTGGCCCTGCCCGGCCATCGCATCCCGTTTACCGGCGTGCCCCAACGCCTGACGGAACTGGCCGACCATCATGAGCATCGGCTGAACGCCGCCCTTTCCGCCTGTGTGGACACGCCGCAAACGGCCACGGATTTGCTGCCGGTCCTGTTCGAGCGCGAGATGGACGACCATCAACTCGTCTTTGCCTTGGGCGAGGCGGTCGCCCACCTCGTCTATCTGGCCAAGCGCGGATATCTGGAGCCGGTCGATGATGGAGAAGTTCGCCGCTATGCGACCCGCCGCCCAACGATCAGCCTGTCGGACGAAATGGAACCGTCCTGATGCCCAGCTTCGATGTCGACTTTCCGATCCGATTTGAGCATTGCGACGTCGCCGGCATCGTCTTCTATCCGCGCTATTTCATCATGTTCAACCAGATCGTCGAGGACTGGTTCGCCGGCCCCTTGGAGATGCCCTGGCCCGAGATGCATTTCAAACAGCGGCGCGGGACACCGCTGGTCGACATCAAGGTTCACTTTCAACGGCCAAGCCGGATGGGCGATGTCCTGCGCCTTTCGATGCATGTCTTGAAGGTAGGCCGTAGCGCGATCGATCTGACGATTACCGGCGCTTGCGAGAACGAAAAGAGGCTGGAGGTCAAATTGACCGTGGTCTACACGGATCTCGACAAGCTGAAATCAGCTCGGATTCCAGACGACCTGGCCAACCGCATGAAGCGCTTCATGATTGACGCGGACATTCCGGCAAACGCGCCGTGACTGGGGAATTCGAAACATTGTTGGTCGAAGCGCGCGGACCGATCGCCGTCGTCACGCTCAATCGGCCTCAAAAGCGCAATGCGGTCAACGACGTGATGATCGCGGAACTCGACAAGGTCTTTTCCAGCCCCCCTGACCGAACCAAGGCCATCGTGCTGGCCGGTGCAGGCGAGCATTTCTGCGCTGGTCTTGACCTTAGCGAACATTCGCACCGGGAGGCCGTTGCTGTAATGAAACACAGCCAGCGCTGGCACGCGACATTCGACAAGATCCAGTTCGGCGGCCTGCCGGTGATCGCCGCCCTGCACGGCGCTGTGATCGGCGGCGGGTTGGAGCTTGCTCTGGCGACCCATGTGCGGGTTGCCGACACATCGACCTTCTATGGGCTGCCGGAGGGACGGCGGGGCATCTTCGTCGGCGGTGGTGGCAGCGTGCGGGTCGCACGCACCATCGGCCAGGGTCGCATGGTCGAAATGATGCTGACCGGCCGGAACTATGAGTCCGAAGAAGGCCTCGCCCTCGGCCTATCTCACTACCGCGTCGATCGGGGCGGCGCCTTGGACAGAGCCCTGGCGTTGGCCGAAACTGTCGTCGCCAACGCCCCGCTTTCCAACTACATGATTTTGAACGCCATCGCCCGGATCGACGAAATGGCCCCCCGCGAAGGTCTGTTCACAGAGAGCCTCGCCGCCGCCCTGGCCCAAACCAGCCCTGAAGCCAAGGCGGGCATGCGGGCCTTTCTGGACGCAAAGAAGCAAAAGGCAAAAGGCGATGACGGATCAGAATGAATCGATCAACGCCTTCTGGAACCAGTTCAAGCAAGCCGCCGGCCACGAGGGTAACGACTACGAAGCGCTTAGCTGCGGAGACAGCCCTCAGATGCGCGACGAGTTAGCGGAACTGATCTTCGATGGGCCCAAACGCGCCACCGCCGGCCTTTTGAGAGATTTCACCGAAGGCGGTGAGCAGATGCCGGCAGTAGGCGACCTCATAATCGTGCTCGACGGATCCGACACACCGCGTTGCATCTGGAAGACGACGGAGGTTCGGGTGAAACCTCTGGACAAGGTCGACGCCCAGTTCGCCTGGGACGAAGGCGAGGGCGACCGCAGCCTGGAATGGTGGATGCAGGCCCATCGTGCTTACTTCCAGCGCCAAGCTGAGCGGGAGGGGTTTGTTTTCCGCGACGATATGGACGTCGTGCTGGAGAGGTTTAGGGTCGTTTGGCCACCGGAGGCCGCTGACCCCGAATAGCAGGTTGCGCTGGCCGTCCCATCGCGCGACGTTGTCTTCCAACAACAAGAACGTTTAGGGAGAGGCAATCCATGCGCGGACTCATGATGGACCGGCCGCTGCTAGTCTCCACGATCCTCGACCATGCAGCTGGGGTGCATGGTGACAGAGAGATCGTGACGCGGACGGTCGAAGGTCCCATTCACCGGGAAACGTATGCCGAGGCCCTAATCAGGTCGAAGCAGTTGGCCAATGCTTTGGCCGATCTCGGCGTTCGCGCGGGCGATCGGGTGGCCACCATTGCTTGGAACACCCATCGTCATTTTGAGCTCTACTATGCCGTCTCAGGCATGGGCGCAGTGATCCATACGATCAACCCGCGCCTTCACCCCACACAGATGACCTACATCATCAACCATGCCGAAGACATGGTGCTGTGCGTGGATCTGACTTTCGCACCCTTGGTCGACAAGCTGATCGAGCATCTGCCGACTCTAAAGCACGTCGTCTATTTGACCGATCGCGACCACATGCCGGCGAATGCGCCCGAGAATGGTCATTGCTATGAAGATCTGATCGCCTCGCATTCTGCTGAGTTCGAGTGGCCTGCCTTAGATGAAGATGCCGCGTCGGCGCTGTGCTACACGTCGGGAACCACGGGCGATCCCAAGGGTGTGCTTTACAGCCATCGGGCCACGGTGCTCCACGCCCTCGCGTTCAACCTACCGTCTGCAATTCCGATGGCCGAACGCGATGCGATGCTTCCGGTCGTACCGCAATTTCATGTGCTAGCTTGGGGCATTCCCTACGCAGCACCGATGACGGGTGCAAAACTCGTCATGCCCGGCCCAGGTTTGGATGGGGCGAGCTTGACCGAATTGATGCGCGATGAGGGCGTCACCATCACGGCGGGTGTGCCGACCATTTGGCATGGCCTATTAGCCCATTGGCGGCAATCTGGCGATAGCATCCCGAGTCTGAAACGCGTGATCATCGGCGGGTCGGCCGCGCCGCGATCAATGATTGAGGCTTTTCAGGACGAGTTCGACATCACCGTGCTGCACGCTTGGGGCATGACGGAGATGAGCCCGCTGGGCACCGTCAGCCTCCTTAAGGCGGGCCTTGAGGACGCGGATGCCGATACCCGATTTGGCAAGCTGATGAAGCAAGGGCGCCCGGTCTATGGCGTGGAAATGAAAATCGTCGATGAGCATGACCGTCCGCTGCCCCATGACGGTACCGCGTTTGGCGCCTTAAAAGTGCGCGGGCCATGGATCGCTTCGGACTATTACCGGCTCGACCACAGCGACAATCACGACGACGACGGATGGTTCGATACCGGCGACGTCGCGACCGTGGATAAAGACGCCTATATGCAAATCACGGATCGAAAGAAGGACTTGATCAAATCGGGCGGTGAGTGGATCAGCTCGATCGACCTGGAAAACGAGGCGATGGGCCACCCAGCCGTCGCGCAGGC
>JBCCER010000008.1:0-54014 GCA_039030175.1 Pseudomonadota bacterium | reverse complement strand
GTCGACGGGCGATCTGGACCTGGATGTCGACGGTATCCAACCGCTGCGTGGACCGCTCAGCGACGCCGGTGTTCAACAGTGGCACGCCCTGATCGATGATGGTGAAGTCACCAGCCTGATCGCCTGCACCGATCCCGAGACAGTGCTTTACCCGTCCTGCACGGCCCATTTGGACTTGTGGGGTCGGGTGGCACTCATTGTCAATTTCGACGCCAATCGTCTCGATCTGGCCGATGACATCAGCGACCGCCTCATTGGCAAGTTGGACGAGTTTCGCGTCGCTGCCGAGGGGATCGACCTCTGAACCTGCGAGTAGCGGCCGCCTAACCCCGTCCGATGAACGGCATCGTTGTCGCCATAATCGTCATGAACTGGACGTTGGCCGACAGCGGAAGCTTGGCCATGTCCACCACGGCCTGAGCCACCAATTTCACATCCATGGTCGGCTCCGGTTTGATCGAACCATCGGCCTGAGGGACGCCACCGGACATTTTCGCGGTCATGTCCGAGGCTGCGTTACCGATATCAATTTGGCCACAGGCAATGTTGAAGGCTCGCCCATCCAATGAAATCGATCGGGTCAGCCCTGTAATCGCGTGCTTGGAGGCGGTGTAGGGGGCCGATCCTGGTCTGGGCACATAGGCAGAAATCGATCCATTGTTGATGATCCGGCCCCCTTGGGGAGATTGCCGGCGCATCAGATTGAAGGCGCCATGGGCCGCCAGAAAGGCACCGTTCAGATTGACGTCGATTACGGTTTTCCATTGCGCCGGCGTAAGGTCGCCGAACACGGTTGCCGGAACATTGACACCCGCATTGTTGAACAGTACGTCCAGCCGGCCTAAACGCTGTTCGATATCGGTGAACAGCCCGTCGACCGCGACCTCGTCGGATACATCGCAGGGCAGGGGGATCATCTTTTCAGGGTCGCCGGCGAGCGACCTGGTTTCGTTCAGCGCTTCTTCGCGGCGACCGCACAGCGCGACCTGATACCCGGCCTGCGCCAGTGCCAGCGCGGTGTGTCTTCCGATGCCCGACCCCGCGCCGGTTACCATTGCCGTTCCAGCCATTTCCTGCCTCCTGCCCATGTCGATTGACGATGTGATGCGGATTGCATCTTAGCGGGAGGCGTTAACATGGATCGGTTGTAGGAAAAAGTCCGGGCCGCCATCGGCGGCGCATTGCTGCTCAGCTATCCGTACTCGGCGAGCGCAGCGACATAGCGCGCATAGCGAAAATCTCGGATATCGCACAAAAGCCCATCACGCCAGGTAAGGAGGACGAAGTAGATCGGCGGATCGGACTTCTTGGTAGGGTCGTAAGCGAGCGCCGCTGGTCGACCCTCCACCGTGCCAGGGACGAAATGCCAATCGTCAACGGCTTCGTAACGCGTGAAATAGCCGCCGACCTCTCGTTTGCCCTGGCCACCGCCTCGGCCACCTGCGATCTCGAGCCGCACTTCCTCGGCCAACATTGCCCGAATCGCGTCGAAGTTGCGGGCGTTGAAATGCTCAACGTAGGCAGTTAGCAGTGATCGCTCGGGTTCGCTGAGCGCTGCAGTCGGTTTGTCGACCGGGTCCTTGGCGAGGTCGCGCAAATGCTGCCGACCGCGATGCAAGGATGCCTTGACGGCCGCGGGGCTGGCATCGATCAGATCGGCTATCTCTGCGATCGAGTAGCCCAGAACGTCCTTCAGCAGCACACAACTGCGTTGACGAGGCGGTAGGTGCATGAAGGTACCAAGCGCGTACGAGGCCACGTCCTGGGCTTCCGGCGTAACGACATCGTCGATCAGGCGTTCGATATCGTCCTCGACAATCAAAGCATCGTGGAGCCGCTTTCGGCGAAGATGATCCATCGCCGCATTGTGGGCGATACGGAACATCCAGGCTTCGAGATTATCGACAGTTGCATTCGTCAATCCGTAATAGGCCTTTGCAAAAGCCTCTTGCACGACGTCCTCGCCATCGATCACTGATCCGGTCAGGCCGGCACAATAGCGGTGTAAACGAGGGCGCATGGGGCCGACCAGCGCGTCGAAATCGCTCCGAGCGCGAGCAAAGCTCTTCGGAACTTCTGCCATCGAATGCTGTCCCTCTTTGCTCATGGCAACGGATGACGCGCCGATATACGCCACCTTGTGCTCTGCAGCTACGCTGCCGCCTTCAACCCCGCCCCGGTGATGATGAATTGTGTCGTCTCCGCATGCTCTGGATCGTGCGGGATACGAAGAACAGCGTTCGCGACATCTTGCGGTGTCATAGGCGCGTCGAAACGGTCCAGGAATTGCTGAGGCGTTATGCCCTGCGCCTTGGCATAGCCGCTGGCCGCCGCCTGGCCGATTTTGGTTTCCCCCATCATCTGGGCCGGCAATAGAGCCGTGAAACGTATGCCCAGATTCAATTGAGTCGACGCTTTGTTACAGTAATCCGCGAGATAGAACTGCATCCTTTTGGCCCCGGCATAGCCGCCTGACAGAGGCGAGCCACCAACCGTTCCTGCCCCGCTTGAGATGATGACAACGCTGCTGCCGCTTGGCATCGGCTTTAACAGAGCTTGCCGGCAGAAGTTGAAGGTGGCCCGAACATCGGTGTCCCAGACCGCCGAAAACTGTTCCCAACTTTGCTCTTGAACCGGTGCCATGGTCGGGACAGCGCCGACGCTGATGACCAACAGGTCCGGCACCATTTGGCTGAATGCCTTAGCCGCCGTATCGGGGTCGGCGGCATCTGCTGCGAGCGTTTCGATCCCGGAAGCGCTTCGGCCGAGGTCGTCCAGTGCTTGGCTATCGCGTGCAATGGCGAGCGTCCTAGCGCCTTGCGCGGCTAGCGCCATCACGACCGCGCGGCCTACGCCTCGGCTACCTCCAGCGATTATCGCTGATGTGTTTGAGTAGTTCGCCATGCTTTGACCCTCGCCTCTAGTGTGTGTGTGATCTCACTAGTAAGACGGCGGGCAGGGTCAAAAGGATTCGTTCCAGTGCGCCTTTTCGGAAAAAGCGGTCTGAAATTCTGTGCTGGTGCCGTCTAGCGTGTGTCTCGGCGGACGCCTTGGACCAGCAATGCCTTCCTGTCGATCACTAAGCCGTGTCCGGTGTCATAAGGTGCATGCAAGTCCCTAAAATCTTGCTGGAATGCCTGGACATCGTCGAGGCTTAGGCTGGAGACGGTGAGGTCCATCGGGCCAAAGCCATTGCGATACTTTGACCAAAGCGTGTCCGCATCGGGTGCGAACAGCGTAGTGATCCGCTCGCTGATGGTAAGCTCGAAATCCTCGCCGAGCGTTTGGGCGAGCCAGTCCGCTTTGCCCCAGTCCAGGGGCGACGTCTCGGGCGGAGGACCACCCGCATACTTACCAACCATGGCAAAAAACAGCGGGATGTAACCGGCGGGATCATCTTGCCAGGTCAGCAGAACAAGCCTGCCACCCGGCTTGGAAACTCTCGCCAATTCGGCTGCGGCAGCTTTGGGTTGGCCGGCAAAGATGACCCCATAGGTCGAGATCACGCCGTCGAAGACGCCATCGTCGAATGGCAGCGCTTCGGCGTCGCCGTGCCGAAACTCTAGGGCCGGAGTGATGTGGTTGGAGAGCTCTCGGGCGGCATCCAGCAGCGGGTCAGCAATATCGACACCCGTGACCGTGGCGCCCTGCATGGCAGCCAGCCTCGCTGTCCAGCCTGTTCCCGTCGCGACGTCGAGGATGCGTTCGCCTGGCTTCGGCCAGAGCGCCTGTACGGCGTGCGACAACGCATCCGAAAGGCCGAAGCTAATGAAGTCGTAGTCGGCGCCCGCGTGCCCCCAGGCAGCGGCGGCATCTGAATTGTGGGCTTGAACCATCTCTGACCTCGCTTGATCGACAGGGACGGTTCGAGTTTAGCCCACTCCTCCGGAAGATTTTAGTACAGGAAATGCAGTAGACAGGGGTCGCGGGAATATTGAGGGTTGGCACGGAGGTGCGTCATGAAGAGTTACGGCCAATTCTGCCCGATCGCCAAAGCGGCCGAGCTGTTTTGTGAGCGGTGGACCGCGCTGGTTATCAGGACAATCGGCGCGGGAGCCCATCGTTTCTCCGACATCCAACGGGGCGTTCCGTTGATGTCGTCCACTTTGCTCAGCCAGCGTCTTCGACAATTAGTGGCAGAGGGAATTGTCGAAAGGCGGCGAACGGCCAGCGGCCGGTCTTGGGCCTATCACCTAACAGAGGCGGGTGTCGAATTTATGCCGCTTGTCGGCGCGCTCGGCACTTGGGGGCGACGTTGGACCCGCCGTGATTTGTCGGAGGGCGAGATCGATCTCGGGCTGCTGATCTGGGGGCTGGAGTATTGTGTCGATCCGGAGGCATTTGGCCCCTTGCGCACTGTCGTTCAGCTTGAATTTACCGACCAACCCGACCACAAATCCAGATTCTGGTTCCTGAACGAGGACGGCACGAAAGAACTGTGCGTTAGCGATCCGGGCTTCGATATTGATCTCTACCTGGCCGCTACCCTGAGAGACATGATCCATGTCTATCGCGGCGACATCACTGTTTCGGCTGCGATCGAGAACGGCAAACTGGAAGTGATCGGATCTCGACAGGTCGCTTCGAAACTTGCCTCCTGGTTGAATTTAGGTCCGCTGGCGGAGGTGGCGCCCGCGCGGGACAAGAATGCACCTTTGGGGCCGTCATCAACCTTGTGAGCTAGGCAACCGTCCTTTACCGCTAATGGGACCGTTTGCGCCCCTGCTGCTCGTCGATTGCTTTGCCGAAGGCCGCCTTGTCCCACCCTTCGGCCAATGCCTGACGCATCACATCCTGCTGGCTGGGCGGGGCCATGCCGCTAAGGGGCGAGTCGATGTCGAGGTTGGCTGGAAATGGATACCCTTCCGCGGACGCTTCGATGACATTGTTGATCTCGTGCTCGGTAAGGCTGCCGGCTTGCTTCAGATCCGACAGTGTTTGGTACAGCGCATGGCACATCCGGGTTCGGTCCACGATCTCGATCGACCTGCCATAGCCCGACCCGATCTGCATCAAGTTGGCCAGGCGGTCGATATCCGCCGATCTGTTTTCACCGGCAGCATGGAATACGGCCGGGTTGAAGAAGAGGGCATCGCCCTTCGCCAGGGGCAGTTGGACTGCATGCTCCTCGAAATAGGCCCTAATATCCGAACGTGTGGTGGCGAGATAGCCGGGCAGGTAAGTCTGCGAATAGGGCAGCAGCTTGGTCGGTCCCGAATCAACCGGCATGTCGACATGGGCAATCGCGCCCTGAAGGGTCAAGGCCGGCGACAGCGCGTGCACGGAGGCAGGGTACTGAGCCAAGGCCTCCGCAGTCTGAAAGCCCATATGATAGTCGCGATGGCAGACCTGCGCCTGGCCCCCGGGTCTCACCACATTGACTTGTGCGGTAATCTGGTAGTTGGGCCCAAGCCATGACCGGCTTGCCAGCGGCACGATGTGGTTGGCGTTGTAGCGGGCGAACAGCTCCGGTGACGCAATACAGAGCTTCTCGTGCGAATTCCAGACCCGGCTGTTTTTGCCTGCGGGAGCAAAGTGGTCGCCGCTCCCAGAGGAACTCGCCCTTTCGTCCTCAATGATTTTGTTCAAGATCTCCGAAACATCGTCGATCAGCGTCCGATCCGGAATCGCGTTTCGAAACGCGATGATGCCGGGGCCTGGGCCGAGGGCACGGTTCCATTCGGCCATGTAGGCCTTTATTTTCTCGGGCCGGTCAAACGCCGTTCGAATCGCGTCTGCGTCATAAATCGGAACGTTGCGCGATATTTCCTCGGCGAACGGATAGTCTCTCGGCTCGGTGGTTCGTTCAACCGCCGTCCGAAGCTCCCCGACCGAGCACGTATCAGCGCTTAGCCAAACCCTATCGGTCGTTGCCTGCCTGTCGCCCAATGCAAGACCTCCCTATCTTTTGGGACTCAGTCAGGTCAATTTGAGCCCAGTTGCAACCGTTTGCAACTCTTCCCGGTGCATCCCCGGCCTGCCATCCGATTCATCGGTGGCGAATTTGGTGATGTCCGCAAATCCCTCACCGTCGACAAATTGCCTGAACCACGAGACCAGCCCATAGCATTGGAACAGAAGTTGGGCGCAGTTGCGATCGGTTGGTGCCCGCTCCACGCACGCATTCAGATGGGCGTCGTCGAACAGCCCGGTCTCCTTTACGGCGTCGGATCGAAGATAGGGCCCAATCTCGGTCGCCAGTTGCGATTGCACCCAATTGCCGGTCGGTGTCTCGAACCCAATCTTGTCGCGCCGCCCGATAATTTCTGGGGGCAGGTCTCGCTCTAAAGATCGGCGCATGATGGACTTTGTCTCGGTGCCCCGCACCAACTGGTCGAACGGCAGCGCGAATGTGAACTCAACCAGGCGATGGTCCATAAAGGGCACGCGAGATTCGACTGCGTGGGCCATACTGATCGCATCGCCAAAATGTAGCAAATAGGGCAGCCAGTCATGCGAGTGGTCACGCCACAGCTTGTTGTGCAATGCAGTGGAGAAGGGGGCTGGCGCTTGGGCGGCACCCTGATGACCGGTTTGGTACCGGATGGTCCAATCTTGGGAAAGCAGGTCCTCGGCGCTGAACATCGGTCCCTGGGCCTTCATGCGCCACCTGGCGTGCTTGCGCTTGTATTGGGCGGCCAAGGCCCTCGTCAGCCGCGGATGGATGTTCCAAGGCCTCAGACTGGCTAGCTCGCTTTGAACGTAGGGCTTGAGATAGCGGTCCGAATAGCCGCCTAGCATCTCGTCGGCGCCTTGGCCTTCAAGCACGATCCGCGCCACCTGCGATACGGATTTGAGCAGGCGCCAGCGGACGGGAAGTTGACCGATCGCTGGTGCCATGTCCATGTGCCAGGTCACCTGGTCGAGATCGGTCGTTAGGTCTTTGGGGTCGTACTCGATGACGTTGAGCGACACTCCGCGCCATCGGGCGACCAACTCGGCGTGGTGCAGTTCGTCCTTTGAATAGCCCGGAAAGGCAACAGTGAAGGCATCGACCTGGCCGGCGCCGAGATGATCGGCCGCCAGGGCGGTCACGGCCGAGGAATCTAGCCCACCGCTCAGCAGAACCGCAATTGGAACATCCGCGCGCAGTCGTAGACGCACAGCATCGTCCAGCAGTTCGCGAAAACACTGTTCAGGGTTCCGAAGATCGTAGCTCTCGGATTGATCGGTATAGGACCAGTATCGCGAAAGATGCTCGCTGTTTTGGGTGACGATCAGATTATGGCCGGCCGGCACTTGGCTGATAGTGCTGAAGGCTGTTTCATCGCCGGGCACAAAGAAGCCATAGGTCGTGTGTGCGCGCAGGAATCTTGGATTCGGCTCGGCTGGCACACCGGCGGCAATGATGGATTTAGCCTCCGAGGCGAAGTAGAAGCCCCCCTCGTGCCTTGCCATGCACAGTGGTTTGATCCCGAACCTGTCGCGGGAGCAGATCAAGGTTTGATTGCGCGCATCCCAAATCGCGTATGCCCACATGCCGTTAAAGCGGTTGGCACAGTCAGGCCCCCACTGTTCATAGGCGTGGACGATAATTTCCGTATCGGTTTTGGACTGGAAAACATGCCCAAAACCCTCCAACTCTCGGCGCAACTCAAGATAGTTGTGGATAGCTCCGTTGAAGACGACGGAAATATCACCTGATTCGTTCGCAATCGGTTGCTGGCCGGCTGCCGTCAGGTCAAGAATCGACAAGCGCCGACTGGCCAGCAGCAAGTCTGGAACGAAGTCTGCAGACAGTGTCTGGGTGGCAATCGATTGACCGGTGTCGGTGTCCGCCAGCAAGAAGCCGAAATCGTTGGGTCCCCGGTGGCGCATGATAGCCGACATGTGGCCGATCCGGCTCTGATCCGCTGGGTCGGAGCCAGCCAGACGCCACAGCCCAGCGATCCCACACATCCATTGACCTCCGTGCAATACGTGCGGTCCACAACCGCTAGTTTTGGTCTGGCGATACAACTGCCGAACGCGGTGCTGTACCACAGGTGAAACTTTGAACAAGTCGAAAACTTCGACCGCTGTTTAGGCGCCTAGGACGGCGGCGTCCTAATTGGCGTCGAAGCCTTCGCCATCGACGAAGAGCCGGAACCAGCTTTCCAACCCATAGCAGCGCAAGGCCAGCATATTGCTTACGGGGTCGGTATCAGCTCGGCGGAGGCACTCAGCAACAGATTGCTGATTGAAGATCCCGCGATCTCGGGCGCGGTCTGACATCAACGTTGGTAGGATCTCAACATCTTTCTTGGCGCTAACCCAGTCTTCGGTTGGCGGTCGCAGGCCCATCTTATCCCTCCTTTGACAAATCTCTCGGGGCAGATCTTTGGCTAGCGCCCGTCGCAGCAGATACTTTGTCTGTGTGCCTCGGATCATCTGATCGAATGGCAAGGCGTACATAAATTCGACCAAACGATGATCAAGAAAGGGTGGTCTCGATTCAACGGAATGGGCCATCGAGATGCCGTCTGCGAAATGCACGACATGGGGGATGATTTCGAAACAATGGTCGCGCCAAAGCAGCGATTGAAGCCGGCTGGGATGCTTGAAACTCGGTTCGCCGCCAGGCAGCCCTAGCACCGGTCTAGCCGATGGAAAATCTGGCGCTAAAAGATTGATATTTTCAACTTTTGACGTGGTTTGCTGTTTTCGTGCTGACGGACCGAACCATGGCCGCTTGCGCTCGACATACGCCTCAAATGCGCGCCAAAGCCTTGGATAGAGGTTCCAGGGTCGCAAAGCGGCCAGTTCGCTATAGGAATAGGGCTTAAGGTAGCGGTATGGATAGCCGCCCAGGATTTCATCGCCGCCCTGGCCATCCAGAACGATGGGCGCCTTTTCAGACACGGCCTTCAGCAGGCGCCATCTGGCGATCGTTTGCTTCATTGCCGGTGGCGCGTCTAGGGCCCATGTCACCGACCTGAGATTTCCCAGCAGATCGTCTTTGCCATACTCGACGGTGTTGAAGGGCAGACCGCCGTTGTTTGCGACAAGTTCAGCGTGCCGCTGCTCGTCGACATCGTAGCCGGGGAACGACGCGGTAAAGGCCTCAAGTTGGCCTTGGTCGACATGCTTTGCGGCACGGACTGCGATGGATGATGAGTCCAGACCGCCACTCAGCAGTATGGCAATCGGAACGTCAGAGCGAAGCCGCAATCGGACCGCGTCATCGAATAGGTCGTGGAAACACTGTTCGGGGTTGCTAAAATCGTAACTCTGAGATTGATCTGAATAAGTCCAATAGCGCGACTGACTTTCGCCGTTCTCGTCGATAATCAGATTGTGTGCCGCAGGAACTTGGGTGATGCCGTCGAAAGCGGTTTCGTCACCCATGATCGGTACGGCATAGGCCAAGAACTGACGAACGAAGTTCGAGTTCGGAACTGCCGGCATGCCCGCGGCGATGATCGCCTTTGGCTCCGAGGCGAAGAAGAGGCCATCGCCATGTCGCGCAATGCATAAGGGCTTAACGCCGAACCTGTCCCGCGACAGGACTAGCCTGCGTCGTCGCTGATCCCAGATGGCGTAGGCCCACATGCCATTGAAGCGACGCGCGCAATCGGCGCCCCACTGTTCGTAGGCATGGACGATGACCTCGGTGTCGGTTTTTGACCGAAAGACATGGCCCAATGCCTCAAGCTCGGTCCTCAGCTCAATATAGTTGTGGATGGCGCCGTTGAAGACGATGGTGACATCGCCGGCCTCATTGGTGATCGGCTGCCTGCCGGCAGGCGAGAGATCTAGGATCGAAAGCCGCCGACTGGCCAGCAGGAGGTCGGCCATGATTGAGTCGTCGAGATTCTGACCGATGGCGCTCTGCCCCCGATTGGTATCGGCGAGCAGGAAGCCAAAATCATCCGGGCCGCGATGTACAAGCGTGGCCGCCATGCGACCTATGCGCACGACGTCTTGGGGTTCCGGCCCAACTCGTCGCCAAATCCCGGCTATGCCGCACATTCGCGCCGCTCATATGCCTCAAGCTCTGCGATTACAACCTGGCAACCATCGGTAGATTTCGTGCTATAGTAGCAGAAATGGTGACCGCCGATTCGCACTCGGCTGAAGGATGTGCGCCAGCGCGCACGGGGAAAACATCCAACAGCAGGACAGGTCATGAAAAGTGCCAACTTGTTGCTCCATTACTATCCAAAGGCTGTTCCCAAATCGGAAATTGAAAAGATTGCCGATCTGATCCGGTCCCGGGCGCCCGACATTAAGGTAAAGGTTCTATCGACGGATCGGCCACATCCGTCTTGCATGGTTTCCGCTCTTGGCCGACAGACGATTTCGGTGGAATTCAATCGGGTTAAGTTTTTCCCGCTCGTCCGCGGTCGCCGCTTTCAGCAATGGCATAAGAGTTCCAAGAGCAGACAGTATCGGGCGTTGGAGGCGCAGGACATACCAATTCCAAAATGGACCAAGATTCAACCTGAAACGAAACTGGACGTGGCGGAGTGGGGCAGCCATGTGATCGAAAAACCGAACCGCGGCTCAAAAGGCGCCTACGTCCGGATAAAGCGCACGAGCAAGGTCCGGTTCCGTGACACGGGCGAGTTAGAGGCCGATAATCCCGGACGCACCGATGGCATGCTTGTCCAAAAACTGGTGTGCACCGGCGATTGGCCGGTCTCTTACCGTGTGACGACTTTATTCGGCGCCCCGTTGATCGCTTTGCGGTATGAAGGCGTACGCGGCCGTTTGTATGAGACTGCCTCAAACGGGTCTCGAAAACTGGTAGGCCCTGCTGCCGTTGCTTCGGCCAAAGGGTCTAAGATCTCAGCGTGCAATGATGAAGAAATTCTGCGTTTGGCTCGCCTGACCCATCATGCGCTACCGGACGTGCCCATCTTGGGTATCGACATCATCAGGGATGTCATTGAGGACAGGCTTTGGGTGTTGGAGGTTAACCCTGACGGCTTCACCTGGCCGCTAGGGTCACGGCCGGCCCTAGAAGTGATGGCCTCTACGGGAATCGATCTCTATCGCCAGTTTGACGGTCTCGAAACGGCGGCGGAAACACTCGTCAACTTGTGTCGAAACAACATCCAAAGTGCCGTCGATCTGCAGCCCGCGCATTAGTGCGCCAGCCACAAAGCAAACCCGATGAATGCGAGCGCGATAGCTGCCCAAAGCGCCAGCATCCGTCGACGCATCCGCTGGGTCCCGGCATCGCGGGCGACACCGATGTTAAGTGCGGTTGCCAGGAAATTTGTGAATACGGGCAAGGTTGGCTTGGGTTTTGACCTCGCCTCGATCCGGTAACTCAGGCGGATGATCCCAGAAAATAGGCCGAGTGTAACGATCGACCAGACCAGAGATGCGATAGCCAAGGAATCCATGGAGAAAGGACCTGGTCAATGACGGACGCGTTGTAGCGCTTGCGATCGACAATAACACCGCCTCCAATTCTCGGGCTAAGAATGGGTACGTTTGCTAGGCGTGATCCTAAATGAGTGTGCATGTGAGATCGCGTAACACGCCGGTATCCGGTCTCTGTTTTAGCAGTCGTTACGTCTGGTTTCGTTAGTCGTTACAATCGGTTACTTGAAGTTCCCGGGTGCCGCTAGCTAACAAAATAATGGTTTGACAAACCCAGATCGCGCCATGACCATAACCTAACGGCACACTGGTGAGGCAGTTTCCGAATGCGCGATTTTCGCGATATCGGTATGGCGGCTATGGAGTGTACAATCGGTTTATGAACGAGCCGCTCTTGTCGGTTGAGGGCTTCAGCCTGCGGTTTGCGGGAGCCCCGACGGACATCGTTCAGACCATCAGCTTCTCTGTCGACCGGGGTAAAACCCTTTGCATCGTCGGGGAATCGGGTTGTGGCAAGAGCGTCACCGCGCTGGCGCTGATGGGATTGTTGCCGCCCAAATCCATTCACATCGACAGCGGCACGATGGTGTTTGAAGGCGCGCGCTACGATCTGGCGCGCCACCAGGATTTGGCCAAGCTTCGCGGCGACCGGATTGCGATGATTTTTCAGGAGCCGATGAGCTCCCTCAACCCGGCCTTTCGGATCGGCGATCAGATTGGCGAGGCGGTCCGTCGTCATCGTGCTGTCGGCCGAGCTGACGCCGATCAAGCGGCGCTCGCCATCCTTCGCCGTGTTGGCATACCTGCGCCGGAACAGCGCCTGCGGGAGTATCCGCACCAGCTATCCGGCGGTATGCGTCAGCGCGTAATGATCGCGATGGCCCTGGTCAATAATCCCTCTGTGCTGATCGCTGACGAGCCAACAACGGCGCTCGATGTCACGATCCAGGCCCAAATTCTCGATCTTATCCGCGAGTTGCAGAATGATCTGGGAATGGCCACGATAATGATTACCCATGATCTTGGGGTGGTGGCTGAAATCGCGACCGACGTGGCTGTCATGTATGCCGGCCAGATTGTCGAGACTGGCCCCGTTGCAGAGGTTCTAGGCAATCCTCAACACCCCTACACGATCGGATTGATGAGTTCGGTTCCGCGCTTAACGGGGCCTCGTGAACGTTTGGCGACCGTTCCCGGCATGGTGCCGTCGCCTGATAGCATGCCGCCAGGCTGCCGCTTTTCCAGCCGCTGCCCCTTTGCAGCCCCAGTTTGCAATGCACGTCCGGGGTTGGAGTCGCTCGCGCCCGATCATCTGGCGGCGTGCCATTTCGTGCCATTGGAAGACGTGCTGGAGCGCCGCGCATGACCGAGGCGATCTTGGAAGCGCGCGACCTTGTGCAACATTTCCATGTCGGGCGAGGCCTGTTTTCAAAGGCCACCAAAGTCCGAGCGGTCGATGGCGTCAGCCTTTCCATCCGTCGCGGAGAAACCTTTGCAATTGTTGGAGAGTCCGGCTGCGGTAAGTCGACACTCGCGCGGTTGTTGATGAGATTGCTGGAGCCGACGGCCGGCTCGGTGCGGTTCGAAGATCAGGAGATTTCGACACTGTCCGGCAAGTCGCTGGCTGATCTGCGCCGCGACATGCAGTTTATCTTTCAGGACCCATTCTCCTCTCTGAACCCGCGCATGAGTGTCGGCCGTATCGTAGGTGAGCCGCTGGAGACCCACTCGCCTGAGCTGGATGCGGCTGGCCGAAGATCCCGCGTTGCCGAATTGCTGGATCTCGTGGGGCTACGATCCGAACACGCCTCGCGCTATCCCCACGAGTTTTCGGGTGGACAGCGACAACGCATAGGGATTGCCCGCGCGCTAGCCTCGGGTCCGAAGCTACTGATCGGCGACGAGCCGGTTTCGGCGCTCGACGTGTCTGTGCAGGCGCAGGTGGTCAATCTGCTCGAAGATCTCAAGCGAGAGCTGGATCTCACGCTGGTCATTATCGCCCATGACCTTGCCGTCATCCGACATATGAGCGATCGGGTGGCGGTCATGTATTTGGGCCAGATCGTCGAAAGCGGTCCCGCGGACACGATCTTCGCAGAACCCCGCCACCCCTATACGTTGGCGCTATTGGCCGCAGTTCCCGAACCCGTTCCGGGCCGCGCACGCAACCATGCGGAATTGACTGGCGAAATGCCCAGCCCGTCCAATCCGCCAAGCGGCTGTCGCTTTCACACGCGTTGCCCCTATGCCCGCGAAGCCTGTGGCGCCCAAGTGCCTGAGCTACGCTCTGTCGACGACGAACACGAGGTGGCCTGCCATTATTGGGAGGACATTGCCGCCTCCCGGCGGCCGTTTCAGCCAAGCCAATCTGACACCCGTTCCCCAGCGGTGGAACGACGTTTTGAACTTTACCGAACCGCCTCTTTCAAGACCAAGACGGCTTCGAAAGCCGCGTCAAACGACGCTAGGAGAAAGGAACCATCATGAGCTTCAAGACAACAACCCTGGTCGCTGCCTTGCTCGGCGTGACCGCCTTGGGGGCGCAGGCGCAGGATCTGCGCATCGCGCTTCAATCGGATGCCGACGTGCTCGACCCCGATCAATCGCGCACCTTTGTCGGCCGCATCGTCTATGCCTCCATGTGCGACAAGCTGGTCGATATCACGCCCGATCTGGAAATCATCCCGCAGCTAGCAACCGGCTGGCAATGGTCTGACGACGGCACCTCGCTGACCATGCAACTGCGCGAGGATGTGGTATTCCATGACGGCACGCCGTTCAATGCCGATGCGGTGGTGCGCAACATTGACCGTAGCCAAAATCTCGAAGAATCCCGCCGCAAATCAGAGCTGAGCTCTATCGTCGGGACCGAGGTGCTCGGCGAGCACGAGGTTCGTTTCGATCTGAGCGGCCCCGACGCGACCCTGTTGGCCCAGTTCGCCGATCGGTCCGGCATGATGGTCTCGCCGGATGCCGCCGAAGCGGCAGGCGCCGACTTTGGCCTCAACCCCGTTTGCTCTGGTCCGTTCTCGTTCGTTGAGCGGGTGGCTCAAGACCGGATTGTTCTGGAACGTTTTCCGGACTATTGGAACGCCGACGAAATCCATTTCGACACTGTCACGTTCCTGCCGATCCCGGACACGACAGTTCGTCTGGCGAACTTGCAGGCCGGCGATATTGACATCCTTGAACGACTTGCCGCGACCGACCTGCAGCAAGCGCAGGACGATCCGGATATCAATGTCGATAGTGCGGTTTCGCTTGGCTATCAGGGCATCACCTTCAACGTCAACAATGGCGAGCGTGGCGATAACCCGTGGGGTAATGACCCACGTTTGCGCCAGGCGCTGAGTCATGCGATTGACCGCGAGGTGATCAACCAGGTCGTGTTCAACGGCGCGTTCGCCGCTGGCAATCAGCCCTTCCCGCCCAACTCGCCATGGTATCACGACGAGATCCCGGTTCCGGCACGGGACGTGGATCGAGCACGCGAGCTGCTTGCAGAAGCCGGCTATCCGGATGGGATCGATCTGGAAGTCCAGGTGCCGAACACCACGGTGCCGCTGCAGCTAATGCAGGTTATCCAGGCGATGGCGGGCGAGGCCGGGATCAATATCGAGATCACCTCCAAGGAGTTCGCGACCTTGTTGGCCGATCAATCGGCCGGCGATTACCAGGCGAGCCAAATTGGCTGGTCGGGCCGCGTCGATCCGGATGGCAACATCCATCAGTTCATGACCTCCGGCGGCGGCATCAACGACTCGCATTTCTCCGATCCGGAGATCGATAGTCTGCTGAACGAGGCTCGAGTCACGACCGATGCCTCGGTCCGTGGCGAAAGCTATGATGCTGCGCGTGAAATCCTAAACGAGGAACTGCCGATCGTTTATCTTTACCACCAGACTTGGATCTGGGCGTTAGATGACGGCATCCAGGGTTTCACCGCGTATCCGGACGGCATGATCCGGCTGGAAGGTGTTACACTGGAGCAGTGATCTGAAACGGCTCTTCTCCCCCGCACGAAATGGCGTGCGGGGGAGGTGGCTGAGGTAGACCGCCGATGCTGTCCTTCATCCTCCGCAGGTTATTGATCGCGATACCCACGATCATCCTGATCACGATCTTCGTCTTTGCGCTTCAGCAATTGCTTCCGGGCGACCCGCTCTTGGTTATGGCGGGTGAGGAACGCGATCCGGAAGTGTTGGAATTCCTGCGCGAGAAGTATCGGCTGAATGACCCAATACCGATCCAGTATCTCGCTTGGATCGGCAATGTTTTGCAGGGGGATCTTGGCATCTCGCTCAGAACCAACCAGCCGGTGACCGAACTTATCGGCGAAAAGCTGCCGGTCACCATCCAACTCGCCATTATGGCGATCATCTTCGCGATGGTGATTGGTATTCCTACTGGTGTGCTATCGGCCGTCAAGAAGGGGACGCCGGTCGACTATGCGGCCAACGTCGTGGCCCTTTCTGGTCTTTCAATCCCGAACTTCTGGCTTGGCATCATGCTGATCCTGCTGGTTTCGGTTCAGTGGGATTTGCTGCCGGCCTCGGGCTATGTGCCCATCTCCGAAGACCCGATCCAATCTTTCACGACCATGATCATGCCGGCCTTCGTGCTGGGAACAGCACTCGCCGCCACGCTGATGCGGCACACAAGATCGGCGATGTTGGGCGTGCTAACGTCCGATTATGTGCGCACCGCTCGGGCCAAGGGCCTGCTTGAGCGCTCGGTTATTCTAAAACATGCCCTGCGCAACGCGCTGACCCCCATCGTTACCCTAACCGCACTGCTGTTTGGCGAATTGATCGCGGGCGCGGTGCTGACCGAACAGATTTTTACGATTCCAGGATTCGGCAAATTGGTGGTCGATGCGGTCTTTAATCGCGACTATGCCGTGGTTCAAGGCATTGTTCTGGTCACAGCCATTGGCTTCATCATGATGAACCTGTTGGCCGACATGCTGTACTTCCTGCTCAACCCCCGGCTGAGGCACCAGTGATGGCGCATTCCAGTGACCGACTGCGCGACGATACCGAGGAGCACCTGGCCGAAGGCGCAGTCGACGTCATCGATCCCGTTCTGGCGACGGCGCCGGAAAACCGGGTCTGGAAGAAGTTCCGCACACATGGCAGCGCAGTGTTTGGCGGCATTTTGGTCGCTTTCTTCGTCCTCATCGCTCTCTTAGCGCCGATTCTTCCCGTTCCAGATCCCGCGGCGACCGATTGGGGCGCGGTGCGTCAGGCGCCGTCGCTCGACCATCCTCTCGGTACGGATGAGATCGGCCGCGACGTTCTATCCCGCATGGTCTGGGGCGCCCAGGCATCATTGATGGCGGGCGTGATATCAGTGGCCATAGCACTGACGCTTGGTGTTCCGCTGGGCATCCTCGCCGGCTATTTTGGCGGCTGGACCGACGCGGTGATCTCGCGCTGCACGGAAGCCCTGCTGGCGGCTCCATTCTTGATTCTGGCCATTGCGTTAGCAGCCTTTCTGGGCCCGTCGCTAACAAATGCGATGATTGCCATCGGCATATCGGCAACGCCCATCTTCATCAGGCTTACGCGTGGCCAAGTCTTATCGGTCAAGGCCGAGGATTATGTGGAAGGCGCTCAAGCCATTGGCCTGCCCACGCCGCGAATTCTGACGCGCTATATCTTTCCCAACGTGTTCCCACCGGTATTGGTCCAAGCGACGCTAACCGTCGCGACAGCGATCATCGCGGAGGCATCACTGAGCTTTCTGGGCTTAGGCCAGCAGCCGCCGTCACCGAGTTGGGGATCGATGTTGAACACGGCCAAGAATTTCCTCAACCAAGCGCCCTGGATGGCCCTGTGGCCCGGCGTTGGAATTTTCCTCGTCGTGCTTGGCTTCAACCTGTTGGGTGATGGCTTGCGGGACGCTTTGGACCCACGCGAACACTAACAGATCGGAGGATTCAGCCGTCGGATCGCCTGAACGGCGTTGCCTCGGAGATCGCGGCGATTTCCCAATCGACCATCTCTCCTTCGCGCTCGAGAAAGTCCGCTATCGCGCGACGGAAATTCGGGTCTGAGATCCAGTGGGCCGAATAGGTTTTGGTTGGTAGATAGCCGCGCTGAACCTTGTGTTCGCCCTGCGCCCCGGCCTCCACGGTCTTCAGCCTGTTCGCGATGGCGTAGTCGATTGCCTGATAGTAACAGGCCTCAAAGTGTAAGAATCGGAAGTCGGCGTTACAGCCCCAGTTGCGGCCGAAGATGGCGTCTTTGCCAACCAGGTTCAGGGCGCCGGCAATCCATTCGCCATCATAGCGCGCCATGATGAGCACAACCTTGTCGGCCATCTTCTCGCCAAGCAGGGAGAAGAAGGCGCGGGTCAGGTAGGGCGAGCCCCATTTGCGGCTGCCGGTGTCCATGTAGAACTTGAAAAACGCATCCCAATGGTCTTCGTTGAGGTCATTCCCTTGAAGGGCGACCAACTCGACCCCCGCATCGCGGACACGCTGACGCTCTTTTCGGATGTTCTTGCGCTTTCGAGAACTTAGCGCGGCGAGGAAATCGTCGAAGCTTCCATAGCCGTCATTTTGCCAGTGATATTGCTGACCCACGCGCTGCAGCCAGCCGGCTTCGCCGAACGCGTCCCACTCGGCCTCGGGTGGAAAGTTGATGTGTAGACTGCTGACGCCAGTCTGATGCGCGACTTGCTGAAGACCCTGGATCAGCGCCCTACGGTAGTGCGCAGCGTCATCCCTGTCTTCCACCAGCAGACGTGGGCCTGTCGCGGGGGTAAACGGAACGGCGGATAGTAGCTTGGGATAATAGCGCCCGCCTGCGCGCTCAAACGCGTCAGCCCAGCCATGGTCGAAGATGTATTCGCCATAGGAATGGCCCTTAAGATAAAGCGGGACGCAGCCGACCACTTGGCTTGACGGCGCACGCAACACCAAGTGCTGGGGCAGCCATCCGGTTTCGGCTTTAACCGAACCGGATTCCTCCAGCAATGACAGAAAGGCGTGGCTGACGAACGGGTTGCTATCGCCGGCACAGCGATCCCAATCGGCCGCCGACACCGTGTCGATGGACGTTTCCAGGGTCAGGGTTAGCGGCGCATCGCCATCGGCCATGCAGGTCGCTCCAAGGGTTTCGCTATCGGTGGAACTAAGTGCTTACTGAAAGATGGGCGTTACGCCGATTTCGGCAAGTCAGCGGACTTCGAAGATCGCCTCGACTTCGACCGAGCTGTTCAAGGGCAGGGAGGGCGCGCCCACAGCGGCCCTGGCATGCCGGCCGGCATCTCCGAATACCTCAGCCATCAGGTCCGAGCAGCCATTGATCACTTTTGGCTGATCGCTGAAGCCGGCGCCGCAGGATACGAATCCGGTCAACTTAACCACTCGAACGACGCGGTCTAAGTCGCCGTCCAACGCGTCGTTGACTTGGCTCAGGATATTGAGGCCGCAGATCCGGGCACACGCTTGGCCCTCGTCAACGCTAATGTCTTCGCCAACACGTCCGGTATGGCTAAGGCCGCCATCCTTAAACGGCACCTGGCCCGATACAAACAAAAGGTTCCCGGTCTTTACCCACGGGACATAGCTGGCGAGCGGCTTTACCGGCTCTGGCAGCACAATATTCTTTTCGGCAAGACGGGCGGCAACGGTTCCGGTCATGGTGTGACGGGTCCTCAGATTTCGGGAAAAGAGAAGGCCGCAACGATAATCGAAGTCAGCGGCCGGTCAATCGGTCTGGGTGCGCTCGTGCGTCAAACGTAGGGCAGTTTCACACCTTCGCTCGCGTAAGCACGGTCGACGGCCGGCCGTGCGAGGACCGTATCGATCAGGCGGTTGATTGCGGGATAGCTGCGCGGTGGCTTTGGCAGCGGACCGCCCCAGCGACACAACATCGTGAGATAGGCATCGGCAATCGAATAGTTGTCACCGGCCAAATAGGCACCTGTCTTCTCCAGCGCATCGGACACGAGCTTCATTTGGCCATCCAATCGCTCGTTGGCCTTTTCCCGGACTGCATCGGCTGCGGCCTCGTCGGTCACATGCCGATGTGAATAGTGATAGATTAGAAGCTCGGCCTGCATGGTATTGGTCAGCCAGATCAGCCATTGATAGGCCGTGGCCCGTTCGGGACTTCCAGCAGGGGGCAGTAGGCCGGCTTCCGGATGGCGATCGTTCAGATGCAGACAGATCGCTGCGGACTCGAAGATCACAAGATCATCCAAACTATGGTCGATCAACGTTGGCACCCGCGCATTGGGGTTTAGGGCCAAATAGGATGCGTCGTGCTGCTTGCCCTGCTTGCGGTCGACCAACGTCAACTCGTACGAGGCGCCGACCTCCTCCAGCGCGATGTGGGGCGCGATGTTGGCGTTGCCGGGGAAGTAAAACAGAGTGTAGTCGCTCATAAGGTCAGGGACTTTCGATCAGAATTGCGCGGAAATCGTTGACGTTTGTTAGAGTTGGGCCGGTGGTGACGAGATCACCAAGTGCCTGGAAGAAGCCATAGGCATCGTTGTCGGACTGTAGCGCTAGCGGATCAAGACCAGCCTTCGCAGCCCGGTCGAGCGTCGTCGGATCGCAAATTGCGCCGGCATTGTCCTCGGACCCGTCAATGCCATCGGTATCACAGGCGATCGCCGTGATCCCTTCGGCCCCTTTCAGCGCGATGGCTAAGCCTAACAGATACTCCGCATTTCGGCCGCCGCGTCCGTTGCCAGAGACTGTAACCGTGGTTTCACCACCGGAAAGCAGGACGGCTGGAGCGGGAAGCGGTTGTCCATGGTGGCTTATGCTGTCGGCGATACCGGCAAAAGCGTTTCCGACTTCACGCGCCTCGCCCTCAATCGCATCACCCAAAATCAAGGGTGCAACACCCGCCTTACGGGCGGTCTCAGCGGCTGCATCCAGCGCCATCATCGGTGTCGCAATGATCCTAGTCTCCGCATGGGCGAAGGCAGGATGATCAATTGGAGGGCTCTCGCTTGCCGGGCTGGCGAGATGATCGCGAATGTGGGGGGAGGGCTCGATGCCGTACCGGTTGAGAATTGCGATGGCCTCCGCTGACGTCGATGGGTCAGGGACCGTTGGTCCGGAAGCGATGATCGACAGGTCGTCACCCGGTACATCGGAGATCGCCAAGGTAACGATCCGGGCGGGATGAGCCGCTGCTGCCAGCCGGCCGCCCTTTATTGCTGAGAGATGCTTGCGCACGGTGTTCATCTCGTCAATTGCTGCGCCCGATCGCAGCAAAGCTCGATTGATCGACTGCTTGTCTTCCAGGCTCAACCCGTCAGCGGGCACGGCCAGCAGGGACGAACCTCCTCCGGAAATCAGACACAGCGCCAGGTCGTCCGGCCCTAGGCCCGCGACCAGGTCGAGTATTCGTCTGGCCGCCATCCGGCCGCGCTCGTCGGGGACAGGGTGCGACGCCTCGACGACCTCGATCCGCTCGCACGGCGCCCCATGCCCGTCCCTGGTCACCACCAGCCCTTCGAGTGGACCGTCCCAGTGCCGCTCCACCGATTGGGCCATGGCGGCTGCCGCCTTGCCAGCGCCCACCACGACGGTTCTTCCCTTTGGCCTCTCGGGCAGGTTTTGGGGCATGCAGCCCTCCGCCGTTACAGCGGCAAGAGCGGAATCGAAGAGTTTGCGCAGGAATGTGCGAGGGTCATGGTTGGGCATAGGCAGGACATATACGACGCGATCGTCCGTCGCACCACCATCAGACATCACTGCTCTTGGCGTCGAGATATTTTAAGCTTAAAATATCTCTGGATTGATGCTTCAGGAGGGCGCTTCATGAACATCGTGTGCATCGGCGGCGGCCCGGCCGGGCTGTACTTCGCGATCCTGATGAAGAAGGCTGATCCCGCGCACACAATCACGGTCTATGAGCGCAACAAGCCGTACGACACGTTCGGCTGGGGCGTCGTGTTCTCGGACGAAACCCTGCACAATTTGCGAGGCGGCGATGACGAGAGCCAGGCGGAAATCATCGACAATTTTGCCGACTGGGATGACATCGATGTTCACTTCAAGGGCCGCACCATTACCTCCACAGGGCATGGGTTTTGCGGGATTGAGCGTAAGCGACTGTTGAACATCCTGCAGGCGCGCGCTGAAGCGCTCGGGGTTGATCTGGTCTTCGATGTCGAAATCGACCCGAACGAACTCGATCAAATCGCGGAGGCTGATTTGATCGTCGCGTCGGATGGCATCAATTCGCGCATCCGCAATGAGTTCGGCGCCCATTTCAAGCCAGAGATCGAGGTGCGCAAGAACAAATATGTCTGGCTGGGTACGCACAAGATCTTTGAGGCCTTCACCTTCATCTTTGTGAAGACCGAATGGGGCTGGTTTCAGGCTCACGCCTATCGATTCAACAAAGACAGTTCGACCTTTATCGTCGAAACGCGGGAGGAAACGTGGCGTGCCGCCGGCCTTGAAGATGCCGATGCGGATAAGACAATCGGCTTCTGCGAGGACCTGTTCGCGCCCTGGCTGGATGGCCACTCGTTGATGTCGAACGCGCGGCACCAGCGCGGCTCTTCGGCTTGGATCAGCTTCCCTCGGATCATCAACGAGACCTGGATCAAGGACAACGTCGTGCTGATGGGTGATGCGGCCCATTCGGCGCATTTTTCGATCGGTTCGGGCACCAAGTTGGCGTTGGAAGACGCAATTGCACTGGCCGAATCCTTCGACAAGCATGGCGACGACGTGAGGGCTGCACTTACTGCCTATGAGGACGAGCGCAAGATCGAGGTTCTGAAAATCCAGTCTGCCGCGCGCAATTCGACCGAATGGTTCGAGCATGTGGACCGGTACGCCGACGCGCTTGAGCCAGAGCAGTTCACCTATTCCCTGCTGACCCGAAGCCAGCGCATCAGTCACGAGAACCTTCGGTTGCGTGATCCTGAGTACTTGGACGGCTATGAGCGCTGGCTGGGCGAGAAAATGACCGGCCGGCAGCAGCAAGTCGCCATACCGCCCATGTTCCAGCCATTCCGGCTGCGCGGCATGGAGATAGTTAACCGGGTTGTGGTCAGCCCCATGGCGACGTACAGCGCTCAGGATGGAATGCCTAATGACTTCCATATGGTGCACCTCGGCAGCCGGGCGATCGGCGGCGCCGGTTTGGTGTTCACCGAGATGGTCTGCGTCTCGCCGGAGGGGCGAATCACGCCAGGCTGCGCTGGCCTGTACACCGACGATCAGGAGTCCGAATGGCGACGAATCGTCAACTTTGTTCATAGCAACACGCCGGCAAGGATATGCCTTCAGCTTGGCCATTCGGGACCTAAGGGTTCCACCCGTGTTGGGTGGGAGGGCTATGACGTGCCTCTCGCCACCGGCAACTGGCCGGTGATGGCGCCTTCGTCGCAAAAGTGGGCGCCGGAGAATCAAATGCCGGTCGAGATGGATCGGTCGATGATGGATCTTGTGCGCGACCAGTTCGTCGAGGCCTTCAGGCGTGGCGCCGAGGCTGGATTCGACATGGCCGAGCTGCATTGCGCCCATGGGTATCTCCTAAGCGCGTTCATCACACCGCTCACGAACAAGCGCACCGATGCCTATGGCGGATCGCTGGAAAACCGGCTGCGTTATCCGCTGGAGGTGTTCGAAGCAGCGCGCGCCGTTTGGCCCGATGATCGACCGCTGTCGGTGCGCATATCGGCGACCGATTGGATGCCCGGCGGCGTCGACGGTGACGAAGCCGTGGAGATCGCGAAGGCCTTCAGCGCGCTGGGCGCTGATCTGATCGATGTGTCCGCTGGGCAAACCTCATTGGAAGCAGAACCCATTTACGGCCGAATGTTTCAGACGCCGTTTTCGGACCGCATCCGAAACGAAGCTGGGCTTGCGACCATGGCAGTCGGCAACATTTTTGAAATCGATCATGTGAACTCGATTCTCGCCGCCGGCCGTGCCGATCTCGTTGCCTTAGCACGGCCGCACCTCGCCAATCCCTATTGGACTATCCATGCGGCTGCCGAGCAGGGGTACGACCGTCAATGGTGGCCGAATCCCTACCTTACGGGGCGCGAGCAGTATCTGCGTTTGCTTGAGCGGCAGCGCGAAATGTTGGGCGCTGTCTAAACGACGGCGGTCGCCTCGATCTCAACCCGTGCCCTCGGTTCGGCCAGTCGCACGACCTCGAATAGCGACATGGCGGGATAGTGGGGTCCGATGATCTCCCGATAGGCCGCGCCGAGTTCGCGCTGGCAAGTGTAATATTCGTCCATGTCGACCACGTACCAGGTCAGCCGCACAAGATGCTCAGGACCGGCTTTGGCCTCTGCCAAGATCGCAACGATATTGGCGAGCGCCTGGCGCGCCTGGCCGACGAAGTCGTCCGATGTGAAAGATTGGCTCGCGTCCCACCCGATCTGGCCGCCGACAAATATCTGCTTGCCGGAAGCCTCGACGCCGTTGGCATACCCTTTCGGTTTGGTCCAGTCGGCTGGCTGTAAGATCCGATGAACCATCACTGAATGCCCTGACGCAGTTTGAACCGTTGGATCTTGCCTGTATCCGTGCGCGGCAGGTCGCTGACAAACTCAATCGCACGCGGATACTTGTAAGGTGCGATCTCGCCCTTCACGAATGTCTGAAGCGTGTCGACCATCTCTTCACTCGCTACGGCGCTGTCTCGGAGAATGATGAAGGCTTTCACGATCTGGCCGCGATTTTCGTCTGGCACGCCGACGACCGCACAGTCTTCAACATCTCGATGGGCGAGCAGGGCCTGCTCCACCTCGGGCCCACCAATATTGTAGCCTGACGATACGATCATGTCGTCGGCTCTGGCTTGGAACCAGAAATAGCCATCCTCATCGATCAGATAAGCATCACCGGTTAAGTTCCAGCCATTCCTCACATATTTCCTCTGGCGCTCGTCATCTAAGTAGCGACAACCGGTGGGTCCGCGAACGGCTAGGCTGCCGACCTCCCCGGCAGGCAATGTATTGAGTTCGTCGTCGACAACTCGAGCCTCGTAGCCTGGGACCGGTCTCCCCGTTGCGCCCGGCCGTATGTCCAGGCCGGAAGACGAGATGAAAATATGCAACATCTCAGTAGCGCCGATTCCATCGATGATCGAGATACCCGTGGTTTGCTTAAAGGCCTCAAAGGTCGCGATTGGCAGCATCTCTCCCGCCGAAACACATTTGCGCAAGCTGCTCAGATCGGCCTCGCCGTTTTCGGCCATCTGCCCAAGGACGCGGTAGGCGGTTGGCGCTGTGAAGCAGATTGTCGGACTGAATTCGTGGATCGCGTCCGCCAATGCGGGTGGCGAAGGTTTTTCAAGCAGCAGTGTCGATGCGCCGGCTCTGAATGGGAACAAGGCCAGGCCGCCGAGGCCGAAGGTGAACGCCAGAGGTGGGCTACCACAGAATACATCGTCGGGAGCCGGCTGGAGGACATGTTTGGAATACAGGTCGCAGATCGCCAATAAGTCGCGCTGAAAATGCACGGTTCCCTTCGGCTTACCCGTGGTGCCGGAGGTGAAGGCGATTAGGGCGGGGTCGTCTGCAGCGGTATCGGTGGCAGCGAATTGGTCGGAGGCGCGCCCCATCGCGCGTTCAAGTTCCATCTCCTCGGTGCCGTCGCCGGAAAAGGTCACGACTTCCTCGAGCATTGTGCCGCGCTTCATGGCACCGGCCAGTTCATCGAGCAAATCGGCATCGCACAGGGCAAGACGGATTTGGGCCTTGCTCGCAATCTCGACCAGTTCGCGCGAACGCAGCAGCGGCATTGTACCCACCGCGACGCCGCCAGCTTTCAGGACGGCGAAGTAACACGCCACCATCATCGGATTGTTGGCGGCGCGCAGTAGAACGCGATTGCCGGGGATCAGGCCATGTTCGTGCACCAGGACATTCGCGATCCGATTGATGGTGCCTGCCAAGTCTCTATAGGTCCAAGAGCCCCCCGGCCAGCGAATCGCTGTTCGGTCGGCGTCTTGTTCCGCAGTCGCATCGACCAGCTCGGTCGCGGCGTTCAGACGCACGGGATAGTCGGTATCCGGCGATTTCAACAGGTCCGGCCACTGGTCGCGAGGCGGCAAATGATCTCGGACAAACGTGTCCACCGTCTCGGCTGACGGCTTCACGAACCGTTCCCCAAGTTAGCTTGGAAATCGGCCAGGGTCTGCCGAGCAATCACAAGCTTTTGCACTTCCGTCGCCCCTTCATAGATGCGCAAGGCCCGGATTTCGCGATAGAGCCGCTCCACGATTTGCCCGCTGGTGACACCCAGCCCGCCATGCAGTTGCACGGCGCCGTCGATCACGTCTTGGGCGGCTTCGGTGGCCTGCATCTTGGCCATTGCGGCCTCGCGCGTTACCCGCGCCGCGCCCATATCCTTGGCCCAGGCGGCGCGATAGACCAGCAAGGCACTGGCATCCACCGATGTCGCCATGTCGGCCAGCCGCGCTTGGCTCATCTGCAGATCGGCCAGCGGCGCACCGAACAGCTTCCTTCGGCTTGTGTGGGCGAGGGTTTCATCGAGGGCCCGACGGGCAAACCCTAGTGCCGCAGCGCCGACCGTGGAGCGAAAGACATCCAACGTCGCCATGGCAATCTTGAACCCGTCGCCGCCCTGACCGATTAGGGCGTCTGCCGGCAGCCGGCAATTGGTCAGTTTTAGGGTCGCAAGCGGGTGGGGAGCGACGACCTCGATCCGTTCGGCAACCTCCAATCCCGGCGTTTCGGCCGGCACGACAAAGGCCGATAGCCCCTTGGCGCCGACCGCTTCGCCGGTACGCGCGAACAGGATGTAGAAATCGGCGATGCCGCCGTTGGAGATCCAGGTCTTTGTGCCGTTCAAAACGAAATGGTTGCCGTCTCGCCCAGCCGTTGTGGCCAATGCGGCGACGTCCGAGCCGGCCTCGGGCTCAGAGAGCGCGAACGCAGCGATGGCGTCGCCGGCAGCGACTCTAGGCAGCCATGCTGCGCGTTGTTCCTCAGTACCGAACAGGCTAATCGGGCCGGCACCCAGACCTTGCATCGCCAGTGAAAAGTCGGCGAGGCCATCATGTCGGGCCAAAGTTTCGCGCATCAGGCACAGGCCGCGGACATCCAGCCTGTCGGACGCCGTCGGCGCCACACAGGGCTGCAGCCAGCCGTCATTCCCCAACTGACGAACTAACTTGCGGCAGGCGGAGTCGACGTCGGAATGATCGATATCGCCGAACGATGTCCCGGCCCATCGATCAAGCCTCTCCACGAGATCGCGATGTCGATCTTCAAAGAAGGGCCAATTGAGAAAGCTCTTGTCCGGCATCAATCGCCCTCAAACACCGGTTTGGTCTTCTCAGCGAACGCCCTGTAAGCGCGCAGGAAATCCTGCGTCTGCATGCAAATCGCCTGCGCTTGCGCCTCCGCCTCAATCGCTTCGTCCAATCCCATCGACCATTCCTGATGCAGCATGGTCTTGGTCATTCCATGGGCAAAAGTCGGGCCGTCAGCCAGCCGTTTGGCCTGATCGGTGGCGATCCCAAATGTTTCTCCGGCGGGCACGAGGCTGTTGAAAAATCCCCAACGTTCCCCTTCCTCGCCACTCATGCTGCGGCCCGTATAGAGTAGTTCTGACGCGCGCCCTTGGCCGATAATGCGCGGTAGCATGGCACAGGCGCCCATGTCGCAGCCGGCAAGACCCACGCGGGTGAACAGGAAGGCCGTCTTGGTATCCTTCGTGCCGATGCGCAGATCAGACGCCATGGCAAGGATTGCACCAGCGCCGGCGCAGACCCCCTCGACCGCCGCAATGATCGGCTGCGGGCAGGCGCGCATCGCCTTCACCAAATCGCCAGTCATACGGGTGAACGCCAGCAATTCCGGCATCGCCATGCGGGTGAGGGGGCCGATGATCTCGTGCACGTCGCCGCCAGAGCAAAAATTTCCGCCAGCGCCGGTCAGGACGACGACCTTGATGCCTGGGTCCGTGCGTAGTCCGTGAAACAGGTCACGCAACTCGGCGTAACTGTCGAAGGTCAGGGGGTTCTTCCGCTCGGGCCGGTTGAGGGTAATGATCCCGACCTTCCCGTTGGCAAGCCAATCGAAATGTTCGGCTTCGTAGTTGGAGGGGGTCATTCGGCGCGATCCTCCGTATGGTTGGCGACGGACGCCTTAACCCGAGAGAGCAGGGACGCCAGTTGATCGCGTTCCTCGACGCTCAGACCGTCGAAAAGATCTTCGACCCAGCCATGATGGACTTCTGCGATGCGGGAGAAGGCCTCGCGTCCCTCATCGGTTAGTGTAACGCGCACCGTCCGTTTATCGCCTGGGCTGTTTTTCCGCTCGATCAATCCCTCTGCCGCTAGACGTTCGGCTATGCCGGTCACATTGCCATTGGTGACCATCATGTTGCGGCTGAGTTGGCCCATCGTCAGTCCCTCCGGTGCGCGATCGAGCTGAGCCAGGAAATCAAAGCGCGGCAGGGTGACATCGAAGGATTGCCGCAAGCGCCGTCTCAACTCTCCTTCGATTTCGTTGGTGCATGTCAGCAAGCGCAGCCAAAGCCGAACCTCCGGTCCGGCCAGCGGCCTGGTTTCCGTCGATGTAATGTCGGCCGTCATGACATGATCTCGCCGCCGGCCACCACCAGGGCTTGGCCGGTTACGCCAGCGGCCTCATCGCGACACAGATAGGCGACTGCAGCGGCCACTTCCGCCGGATCGATCAGCCGCCCCTGCGGGTTGAACCGCGTCAATTCTCCACGCGCTTGTTCGGCGGTGCGGCTTGTCTGTTCCTCGATCTTCGCCACGCTGCGAGCAACCATCTCGGTATCGGTAAAGCCCGGACACACTGCGTTAACCGTGATGCCAGTCTTGGCAAGTTCGAGAGCCAGAGATCGAGTCAGCCCAACAACCGCGTGCTTGGCGGCGCAGTAGGCCGATGTGTAGGCATACCCGGTCAACCCGGCGGTCGAGGCGATCATCACGATACGACCGCGACCCTGTTCCATCATGTTCGGGAGGACGGCGCGCATGCAGGCGCGGGGGCCGAGCAAGTTGACGTCCAGCATGCGCTGCCACATGTCGTCATCGCTGGTCATGAATCGCGCGCTCTCGGCCGCGCCGGCATTGTTAATCAAAATGTCGACTGGCCCGAACTGCTCAACGATCTTGGAAAACCCGGTGGCAACGGACGCAGCATCGGTTACGTCCATAGGTATCGCCAACGCATCGGGCAGCGCTTCCGCCCGTTCTTTGATCGGCTCCAACCGGCGCCCGGTCAGGGACACGCGTGCGCCCTCGCCTGCAAGCCGTTCTGCAATCGCCGCTCCGATGCCTTGCCCAGCGCCGGTGACAACGGCATGTCGGCCTGCCAGCGGTCTCGCAACAGCGTCATCTGAAGGGGCATGCTCGGCCATTCGGTCCTCCCGCGATATTTTAAGCTTAAAATATCGCCAAAGATCAAGCTCGCGATTGGGCCTAGCTCGAAATCTTCTCGCGTCTTTGGCAGCGAAAAAACGCAAGATCTGCTATGGACGCGTCATAGGATTAGCGCATTTTGGGGGCATCCAGGCCCTACGCACCGAATCGGTCGAGAAGGACGCGAGCAATGCTGAGATGGTTGTTGTGGATCGTTGGCGGATTGGTCGTGCTCTTGATCGTCGCCGTGTTCGCAGTGCCGCCGCTGACGGGCGGCATGATCGCCGACCGAATCACCAACACCATCGAGCAGGAGACCGGCCGTACGGCGACCGTGAGCGAGGTCTCGTGGAGCTTACTGCCTTCGCCATCGGCGCGGATCGCCGGTTTGACGATCGCCAACATGCCGGATGGGGCGGCAGACATTTTTGTGTCCCTAGAATCGGCCGAGATCGATGTTGCGCTGTTTCCGCTGATCGGCGGTGGCATCGAAGTTGAAAACATCTCCGTAAGCAATCTGACAGTGGCGTTGGAGGAGGCCGAAGACGGCACGGCCAATTGGGAGTTTGGCGAGAGCGGGGTAGTGGAAAGCGAGCCATCCGAGTCCGACAGCGATCGCGGTCCAGACGGTACAAGCGGTGGCTCGGGATTTGGCGCAATAGTCGACCGACTGGATATCTCCGGCGTCAGCGTGACCTATCGACGCCTGACCGATCCTGAACCGTCGATTGTTCTGTCGGATGGCGGCCTTACAGGGAGCCTCGATGCGGAAGGTGCGCTGGATCTGGACGGTTCGGCGTCGGTCAATGGTCAGCCAGTCGAGCTGACGGTCCATGCCGACAGGGTTCAGGACCTGATGTCCGGTCAGGGAACACTGGAAGCTAGTTTCGACTCGCCCGTAGCGACCGCGCGTATCGATGGCGGCCAGTCGGGTGGCGGCTTTAGCGGCACGGTCGACATCCAGGTGCCGTCGATCGACGCGGTCGCCGAGTTCTTAGCCCTGCCGGCGGATCAACGCCCGCCTTTTGAGCAGTTCAGCCTTATGGCCGATCTCGCCGGGAGTGCGGACGGCGTTCAGGTCGACAACATCCAATTGGCGATCGATGACGCGACGGTCGTCGGCGCCGTGTCGTTTACGCCAGGTCCGCCTCAGCACGTCACCGCCCAGTTGCAGGCCGCCGGATTCGATCTGGCGGTGCTGCCGACCGCCGGCGCTGGGCCCATCGATCGCATTGCCGGTCTGGTCGATATGGAGATCGATGTTGAGGCGACCGGCAATGATGCCGACGAGATGCAGCAGACCTTGGACGGCACCATCAACGTCACTGTCGCCAATGGGCTTGTGCATGTTCAGCGGCCAGATGGCAGCCGGGCGGAGCTGGAACAGCTCGCTGCGTCATTCAGTATGGTCGGCCGACAATCTGGCACGGATCTCTCCATGTCCGGCCTATTGAACGGGCGCAATTTCAGTGTCGATGGCACGGTCGGGTCGGTCGATGCCGTCGCAGCCGGTCCGGTTCCGATGAACTTCTCGCTGACGTCCGATGCGGCAAATATTTCATTCGACGGCCAGGCCGATGTCGTCGGCCAAGCCGGAGACGGCACTCTGGATGTCAGCATTCCTTCGGTCGCGGCATTGATGTCGTGGCTAGGTGCACCGGTTGGCGATCTACCGGTCGATAGCATCTCAATCAACGGTGATGTATCCGCCCAAGGAGAGTCGGTTGGCCTATCGAACCTATCGTTCGCCTTCGACGACTTGACCGGCACCGCCGATCTCACGGCATCCTCAACGCCCATACCGACGCTCAACGGTTCTGTCGCGTTGGGCCGCGTTGATATCGACGCGCTTAGCGGCGGCGGTTCTGGTTCTGGTTCGTCCGGCAGTGCGGGCGCCGCCAGCGGCGGCTCCGCAGCCTCTAGCGGTGGCTCGAGCGGAGCAGCGCCTGTGACGGAGGGCGACGCTAGTCGCTTTGGCGTGCTGAACGAAGTCGCCGTCGATCTCAACATGTCGGCCGAGGCGCTGACCTATTCCGGTGTTGTCACGGGGCCGACTTCAATAGACCTCGACATTCAAAATGGCGCGCTTTCCCTCGTGATCGCCGACACGCCGGTGAACAACGGCAGCATCGGGGGAAGCTTTACGGCCAACGCGGCCGACAGCAGCATTGGCGTGAATGTCTCAGTCGCGGGCGTCGCCGCTAGGCCGTTTTTGGCCAGCTTCGCCGATATCGACTGGCTGTCGGGTACCGCCACGATCGATGCTGCGCTGACAGGCAGTGGGGATACGAGATCGGCGATCTTGTCGACCTTGAACGGCACAGGCAGCTTTGCCTTCCAGGATGGCTCGGTGGAAGGGATTAACATCGCGGGTGTCCTGCGCGACCCGCTTCAGGCAATCAGCAATCCGTCGATGTTGGAAACACTGTCGACGGATTTCGCCGAGTTGAGCGCGACAACAACGATCACGAACGGCATCGCCTCGACGAACGATCTGCTCATGCTGGCGCCGATCTTCCGCATGACCGGTGAGGGGGCTGCCGGTCTACCCAGCAGCAGTCTCGACTTTTTGTTGGTGCCCACACTGGTCGCGACGTTGGAAGGGCAGGGGGGACAGGTCCAGGACGGGCTCGCCATCCCGATCCGGGTCACCGGGCCCTTCGACGATCCGCAATACAGGCTCGAGATCAATCCGGCGACGATCCAGGGTTTCATCGAAAATCCGCAAGGAGCGATCGATGCGATCCGGGGTCTTGCGGGCGAAGGCGGAGAGTTACCCAGCTTGGAGAACCTACTGCCCGGGGCAGATGGCCAGGGCGGCGACGCCCAAAATCTGTTGGAGGGCCTAGGTCGCGGCCTGCTCGGCAACTAGTCGATCACCGATAGCTTGCTCTAGTTCAATGGATCAAGGCTCGAAGCATTTCGTAAACTATGAAGCCCGGCCGCCGGTGGCGCTCATTACCCTCAATCGTCCCGAGGTCCTGAACGCCTGGACGATGGCGATGCGAGGCACGCTGATCGATGCGTTGGGTCAGGCGCGGAAAGATCCTTCCATTGGCGCGGTGGTGATCACAGGTGCCGGCGATCGAGCCTTTTGCGCCGGTCAGGATCTGAATGAACTGGTTGATTTCAAGCCCGACGCTGCGCGGGAATGGATCGACTCATTCCGTCGTCTCTACGCGGCTGTGCGGTCCCTTGAAATTCCGGTGGTTGCCGCGCTCAACGGGGTTGCTGCCGGATCGGCCTTTCAGTTCACGCTGCTGACAGATGTTCGGGTTGGCCATGATGGCGTGCGCCTGGGGCAGCCGGAGATCAATTCCGGTATCGCGTCGATCACGGGTCCATGGATTATGCGCGAAGTATTGGGGCTCTCCCGCACGATCGAAATGACCTTGACGGGTCGGCTAATGAACGCCGACGACGCGATGCGATTGGGCGCTCTCCACCATCTGGTTCCAGCGACAGAGGTGTTGTCGCGCAGCATGGCGATCGCAAATGACCTAGCAGCCAAACCACCGCAAGCAATGCGCCTGATTAAGCGGCGCATTTGGGAAACCTTGAAGCCGGGTTTCGACGACGCGATGGATGCCGCAATCCGCTACCACGAGGAGTCCTTCGCGTCCGGCGAGGCCGCGACCGAAAGTCAGCGCTTTCTCGATCGATCGAAATGACGCGCGTGTGCACCTAACTGAAACCATTCCCGATCTGACCTTGTGGGCCGCCCTGGATCGACGGATCGATCAGCATGGCGCAAGCGCGGTACTGACAAGCGAGGGTCGGGATTGGTCGGCGCTCGAGCTACGCGATGCAGCTGAGTCGCTGGCTGGCAAACTCGCGGCACTTGGCGTTGGAGAACAGTCACGTGTACTGGTGGCTTTGCCAAATGTCGCCGATTATGTCGCGTTGATTTTGGCTCTCGCCCGGCTGCGGGCGGTCTGGGTGGCGGTCTCACCCCGTCAGCGAGGGCCGGTTCTGGAACATATGGTCCGGACCGTCGATCCTGACCTCGTCATTGCTACGGGCGACGCAGCCTATGAAATGACCAAGCTGAATGGGCTACGGGCGCTACTAGTCGCGCTTCGTCCGGAGAGAAGTGATCTTGACGGGCAGCTCGGCGATCGGATATCGCCGCTCCAACCATGCCGTGCAACTGACTGTGACGTTCGGGCGATCATGTTCACCTCGGGAACCACCGGGCCGCCGAAGGCGGTTCAGGTCACCGAACATATGCTGATCGCATCGGCATGGGGGGCAGCGCATGCGAGCGATGCGACGGAGGGCGACCGCTTCTTGTTGTGGGAGCCTCTGTACCATATCGGTGGCGCCCAAATGCTCGCCCTGGCGCTGCTGTTGCCCGTGCACCTGGTCCTGACGCCGAAGTTTAGCGCGAGCCGGTTTTGGAGTCAGAACCGCGCCCATGGCATCACCAAGCTTCACTATCTGGGCGGTGTCTTGGAGATTTTGCTGAAACAGGCACCTACCAGGGAAGACAGGGACCACAAGATCGTCTTAGGCTTTGGCGCTGGGGCGAGGCCGGAGATCAGTCGTGCGTTTCAAAGCCGCTTCGGCGTCACATTACGCGAGGTCTATGGTCTTACCGAGGCTTCCAGCTTCACGACGATCAATCGCAATGGTCCTCTCGGGTCGATCGGGTCCCCATTGCCATGGATGGACATCGCCGTTTGCGATGACGAGGGCGGAGAAGTGGCGGTCGGCGACACGGGAGAAATTGTCATTCGGCCGAAGAGTCGGGAATTACTAACGCCCGGCTATCTGGGGGATTGTCCGGCCACGAAGCGCCTGATTCAGGACGGCCGGCTTCATACTGGAGATTTGGCCAGGCGCGATGAGACGGGCGCCATTTTCTTTGTCGGGCGTAAGCGGGAGGCGATCCGCCGCCGAGGCGAGCTGATTTCGGCCTGGGAAATCGAGACTGCCCTTATGACCCACCCGGACATTGCAGAGTGTGCCGCAGTCGGTGTGCCCGCCGAGATCGGCGAAGAAGAAATCCTGGTCTACATTCGACCGGCAGAGGGCGTATCGGCTGACCTGACAGAGCTGGCTGTCTGGGCACGCGGCACCATGCATGCAAAAAGCTGCCCACGCTATTGGCGCTCGGTGTCTGAATTCCCTCGCACGCCGAGCGAGAGGATTGCGAAAGCCAAACTGCCTAGGGACCCGAACGGCTCGCTTGACATCTGCAACCTCTCGTGAGCCGCCGCGGAAGGCAATGTAAGCCCTGAGCCGAGCCAGATGGCGCAGCCCAGGGCACGCGGTCTTCAGGCGCTGAAGTTGGTACGCATCAGCATATCTATTGCCTTGAAGGCATTTTCCTGGTTCTCAGGCGCATTCTGTGAAGCGATTTCAGGCTCCACTGTTAGGTCATCTGTCGAAGCCCCTCCCTTCATTCGAATGTATGCCAGGTACAAAAACGGTAGGAGGTGCCAAACATTCGGGATTGCCTCCAGCAAACCCAGCTCAATACTATTTAGATCGATCGGGTTGGGTATCTCGAGACCTTCAGCTTCTGACATCTGTTGGGTCAAGTATTCGGCTAATATTGCATAGCCCAGCGTTGACGGGTGATGATTGTCTAAGCTGAACAAACCGCCCCTCTTGAAGTAACCCAGTTTCGAGAACGGGATCAGTGATGGCGCACTGACGAGAGCGTTGTTCGAGTACCGCTTTCCGTGCAGCGGAACCTTCTGATTTCGATCGTGTTTTCCATCAAAGTTCTGCTTCAAGAAGCCCAGATCGACGATATGAACCGATCGGGTTGCCCCGACGGCCGCCCGAAAACGGTCCGCCGTCGCTTGGCTGATGCCGGCGACATAATTATCGACCTCCTCCATTTCCTCGCCGGAAAATCGGTGATAGCCGGTTGCCAGGCGTTTTTCGTAGAACTCGAAGTAGTTGTTGGCCCCAGGAGGCGGCGGGATGTTGCCGTCCTCGTCGCGCGGCGGCATGAAGTTCGCAATCGCGCTGGGCGGCAGCAGATTGTTGAAATAGATATGCTCTACCTCCGACGGCAGCTGAGCGATGAAGGCGCCAAGCCGGTCGATCTCGTTTGGCAGTTGGGCTAAGCGGAATTTGCCATTCGCGAAGCCGTCATCGACACTCAGATTCGTGATCCCGTGGTTCGGCCCAATATTGATGAGCAGCCGTTTCGGCTTGCGAAGATTGATCCAGTCTATTGGGCGGAAATCTTCGAAGGCGGCAAGCTGATGCGGGTTAAGCACGAAGGCCGAGTTGATAGCCAAATGCAGATCGAGCAGCGGCCATTTGAAGACGTCCTTGCCCTTCGATTGTCTCCAAATTCGGTTTCTTTTTTCTTTCGCATCTTTGTGGCTGACCTCGATTAGGTCCTTAACCTCCGAGCTGGCGACCGCCAAATTGTCGAAGGTCATCGGGCCCGTGCTTTTTTGCATATTCACCCAGGCCCGAGCGTTCTCGCGTACCGATTCCTTCAGGGTGACCAGGCGGTTTGGGAGGTTGATTAGGGCGCGAACATTTCTCAACCATTTCTCTGCGTCCACCAGAACGTGCGTGGGATAGTCCGGCGTGGTGAAGCTGTCGAAGCCAAGGGCACGCGCGACCATGGCCGGCGTGCTCTCTTCGGCAAGTTGTTCGTTGATGGTTGCCGATCGAACGCCGTTATAGAGGGAGTCGCCGATGGCCATCAGCGGAGGCTCATAGAAGCCATCAGGCGCTTCGAACTCTTCTGCTGGTTCGCGATAAGTAACTTCAACTGGTTCCGGAGGCATCGCATTTCCTTTCTTGAAAGCGTCACGCCGCTGGCTCTTGGGGGTCAAAACACCGCGAAACCGACGCTGTGATGTTCGGTGAACTGTAGATTGTTTGATAAGGCGACAGGGCCCAACCTCGCAGTCCAACTAGACCGACTAATTCGTCAGAAAACCAATTTTAAAGAGAATTTCGAGGCAAAGATGTGAGGTTGGCCACATCTTTCTCGTCCAGATGAGGGTGGCGTTGTGGCGGCAGCCCTAGCGAGCCGCGTCCTTGTCAGGCCGGTGCCAGATCAGCACGGCTATGACCGATGACGCCGCTAGGAGTGAGATCAGCCAGAAAGCGGCCGAAAAGCCGCCCGTTTCTTGGAGCACAAATCCGGTGACGACCGGGGCGACGAATCCCGCAATTGCTAGGCCTGTGTTCGTGATGCCCATGCAAGTGCCCGCTTGCCGGGGCACGATGTCAGCGATCACCGCATAGAACACCGGATTAGCGCCCAGTGCGGCCGAGACGGCGACCGATAGGCAGACGATGACTACGGTGAGGTCATGGACAAAGGCCAGCGGTATGATCGCTACGGCCACGATCAGTTGCGATCCCGCGATGAAGTAGCTTCGGGCGATCCTCAAACTGCCGGACTTGTCGATCAGTCGATCCGACCATCGCCCAACCGCATACAGGGTCAGCGCCGATGCCGCCCAAGGGATCGCGGCCAACCAGCCGATCTGAGTGATATCGAGATCGTAGGTGGTACGCAGGAACTCCGGCAGCCAGGTCATCAGGAAAAACAACAGATAGCCGAACACGAAATAGGCCCAATAGCCGGCGAGAAGCGTTGGCGTGGTTAGCAGCACGCGCCAGTTTGATTTCTCGGCGACTTGGTTGCTGGCGGCGGAGCCCGCGCGATTGTCGCCACCGATCAATGAACGCTCGGCCTCGTTGGTGAACCGCGATTGAGATGGGAAGTCTCGGCAGAAATAGAGCCAAATCGGCAGCCACAAGACCCCCAAGCCCGCCAATATGAAAAACATGACGCGCCACCCCACGGCGTCGATCAGGTAGGAGACGGCTGGGGCGCCAACCGCCAAGGCAATGGGGATGGCGACGAGCGCCGCGGCAATCGCGGTCGCCCTTTCGTTCGGTGGCAGCCATCGTTCGACGACCCTTGCATGGGCTGGAAAGGTGGGGCCTTCCGCCAAGCCCAGCACGATGCGCGCGCAATAGAGTGTGACAAATCCGACCGCGGCCCCCGTCCAACCGATTGCAAAGGACCAAACCAAGACTGCGACCGCATAGGTGATCCGCGCGCCGATCTTATCGGCAACCAACCCGCCGAGCAGGGTCGTGAGCACATATCCAATCCCGAATGCCCCCAGCACCAGGCCGATTTGCGAGGTGCTAAGCGCGAACTCTTCCTTGATCAGGGGGACGGCGAACGAGATCGAGGATCGGTCGATGTAGTTGACGATGTTGATGAGGAAGAGCAGCAGGATGATGTGCCAGCGAAAATGCGTCGGCTTCACGGGGCGCTTCCTTAAGGACCGGAACGGTCGAGATCGGCCGGCGATAGGGCGTCTGTTACGCCGATCATCGAGTCTCGGGTAACCAGTTTGGCGAGCTGCTCTTCGCTCCAGCCGTCAGTGCCCTTGGGCCTCACCGGCATTACCAGATAGCGCATATCGGCAGAGCTATCGTGAACCCTGACCTCAACGTCGTCGGCAATATGGGTTCCGAATGTCTTAAGCAATTCACGGGGCCGATCGACCGCCTGGCTGCGATAAGACCGGCTCTTATACCAGTCTGGCGGCAGGCCGAGCAGCGGCCACGGGTAGCATGAGCACAGTGTGCACACGACAAGATTGTGAAGGCGAGGCGTGTTCTCCAGCACGATGAGCTTGAGCCAGGTTGGCTCCAGCCCCAACTCTTTGGCCGCCTCGGTGGCGTTTTCGCGAACACGGTCCAAATAGGCTGGATCGGACCAGGCCCGGGCGACCATGCGCGCGCCGTTATGCGGACCGCGCCGGTCCATATTTTCCTGAACCGCGCGCATCTCGCTGAGCGAAATGATGCCCTTTTCGATCAGCAACTCGCGCAGAGCTACCTCCATCACTTGAAAGCGCGTGCGGGGCGCGTCCTCCTCGTCGGGCTGGTTCGGGTGTGGATGATGATGGTGGTCGCTCATGGTGGATTACCTGTTTTGGACCGCCGTGGCGGGTTCAAGCCAATGCTCAAAGATCTCAACCTCGATCGTGTCGGCGGCGGATCCCTGATAGTCATCCCAGAGGTCGATCTGTTTTGCCCGCACGCGATAAAGGTGGATATGCGGTTTGCCAGAGCGGCCGTAGGCCAGTTCCTCGGGATTGGCGAAGGCGCCGCAATGTCGTTCGATCTCGCCTTCCGTGCCGCGGAAGTAGAACGGTGTCCGGCAGTGACCGATCGGATAAGCGATCCGCACGCGTACCTTGTCGCCAGGCGCAAACCGCGGGGGCGACATCTCGAGGTCTTCCGCCTGGTTAGCCATCTCGTTGGTCTATCTCGGCGATACGACGGCCCAACTCGTCATCGGTAACCACGCCACGTTCGAGCATTACTTTGCAGATGGCCGAGACCCATTGTTCATAATAGGTGAGCTTACGATACTCCTCTTCGCCGGCGCTCTCGATCGCGCGGCGTAGCTCATCGACCCGCAGCAGCCCCTTCTCGGCTAGCAACTCCCGAATAGCGTGGACACGCTTTTCCCATGGCAGGTAGTCGTGCTCGCTAGCCTCAAAGGGTTCATCGAGCAGACCGCCAACATCATGAACGCCACGAAGCTCTTTCGTATCGCCCATGGACTTCTCCGATCGTGTGTTGGCATTCATTGGGGTGGCCGCATTGTCGGCGTGAATCTCCTGCGACGTCAACGCCCCTAGGCCCGGCTGGACTTTAGCCTAATTGTTCCTATCTATCAATTGATAGATTCCGTAGAGTCTACTTGGAATGAAGCCGATGGAAGCGAATACCACTGAGAGGATTCTCGATGCCGCTGAGCGAAGAATCCGCGACGCCGGCTACAACGGTTTCAGCTTTCGTGACTTGGCGGAAGATGTCGGTATTAAGAGTGCAAGCGTGCACTATCATTTTCCGACCAAGGAGGCGTTGGTCGCAACGCTGACCGAACGCTACACAGAACGTTTCTTGCAGTCACTCGAGGACGCGCCGTCGGGCATACGCTGCATCTTAGCCTACCGCGATGCGTTCCGTCGCTCGCTCGCGGAAGACCGACGCATGTGCCTGTGCGGTGTGCTTGGTGCGGAAAGCGGCGGCCTTCCAGATTCCGTCACGCGACAGGCGCGGCTGTTTTTTGAACGCACAATTCAGAAGTTGGAGCAAGCGTTGGTAGGGACGGTTAGCGAACCGCACAGCACTGCCGCTGCTGTTGTCGCCCAGCTGCAAGGTGCGATTATCCTGGCACGCGCCTTCGGCAATATCGCCGCATTCGACGAGGCGACACAGGAACTGGCGGAAAAGTCGAGCTAGGCGTCGACGGCTGGATTTTTCGCGGTCAAATGACCGCGCTTGACCCAAAACATGCACCCCTCGCTGCTTGACAGCCCATGGCGGTGTCCGTCGGGGCTGCGCAACCAGGTACCAGGCTCATAGCTTCCGCCTTCGTCCTCAAGCGTGCCATTGATGACGAGAATCTCCTCGCCTCCGTCGCAGACGTAAGGGGCCGTCGACGCTCCCTTTGCCAGCCGCTCCATAGTGACATCTTCACTGCCGTCGGCGCGCGAGAATAGAGCGGCCCGCTCGTAGCCCTCGGTCCCCGTCGGCCGCCAAGACAGACTATCAGGCGCGACAACGACCCTGTCGACATCGTCCTCGCGCATCTGCCTGAGCTTAACGAAGATTGTACAGCCACCATCCGTTCGGGGCGTGTGTTGGCTGCCCGGCGGGTTGCGGACATAGGTTCCGGTCGGATAGTCGCCATGTTCGTCGGAGAAGACGCCGTCCAACACCAGGAACTCCTCGCCGGCGCCATGGGTGTGGGCCGGAAAGCTGCTGGCCGGTACGTAGCGCACGATTGTCGTCGCGCGCGCGACCTCATCGCCGATGCGATCGAGCATCCGTCGGTCGACCCCCGCCTTCGGCGAGGCAAGCCAGGCGATCTGGTTGGTATCGACCACTTCGCGGCGCGAGAAATCGGCCCGGAGCAAGTCGGTCGGTTTCGAACTGACGGTCATCTCGTGTTTCCTTTGGTCACTGTGCAGTGTGCGCTGTGTCTTCGGTTGTTGAGGCAAGCGGCAAGGCTTCCGAGTGGGCAATGTTAGGTAAGCTCGCTAGAAAGGTCTTGATGCGTTCAAAGGCATTGTCCGATGCCTCCAGAGCGCCTTCCAGATAGCCGCCAAATTGAGCAGCCGTTTCAGTCGAGGCCAAAATCAGCCGCCCCTCCCAAATGTTGGCCAAGGGTCGAGGTGTTCCATAGGTGGGATGGAACTGGAGAGGTGTGAGGTCCAATGCGGTCGAGGTCGCTGGTTCGAATGCCCAGTCCTGAAGCATGATCTCGGATGGTCGCGCCGTTTGTTCGCCGAATAAGCGTCCGAGTTGAACGCGCGCCAAGTCGATCAGCCTGTCAGCGTTATCACGTCGGCTGCCCGGCGGTGTCCCTACAAAGCCAAACAAGGCATAAGGTCCGCCCGAGGGTGGCGATGCATCGTGGATTTCGACCATCGGACCCCGATGGCTCATTGCATCTCCAGACAAGCCAGCTTCACGCCAAAACGGGCGTTCGTAAACAGCCACAATCTTCGCGTGGCCTGCCATCCAAGTCGGTACCTGCCTCATCGCCTTGAGGGCCTTCGACGGCATTTCGGGCAAGAAATCTATTGTGTCGGCCGCAACGCGTGGCGGGATTGCCAGCACAACTTGGCTGGCGTTGATGGTCTCTTTGGCGCCGTCCTTTGCCTCGGCTGTTGCAACGATCTCACGACCCTCAGGGGAAAGACGGGTAACCGGCCGATCGAGGCGGATTCTGTCGCTGGGCAGGCAGTCCCTCAGCCTCTCGATCAACGCACCCATACCACCAGCCAAACGGAGAGAGCCCTCCATCGAAGCAAAGCCCTGGCCACGTACCACGCGACCGGCTTCGTCCTCGAAGGTTAGTTCGCCTGCCGAATACTGATCGAAAACTTCGAGTTCGAAATTTCGCACCAGGGCCGCGATGCGGGGCTGGCCCGGCCAAAACCAGGCAGGCCCCAAATCGAATGAACCGGTATTGCCGTTCACACCGACCGACTTTGTCAGAATCCGACCGCCGAGGCGGTCCCGCGCCTCAAGCAGCAGGTAGTCGATGCCCTTCTGCTCCAACCGTTGGGCAAGGGACAGGCCGGCAAGCCCGCCGCCAACGATCAGCACATCGACCTGCATCAAAATGACTCCGAGCGTGGCCGGAGGTCGATCTCGTGCGACCAAGTCGAATGCGGCTGGTGGGCCAGTTGCCAATAGGCCTCGGCAATGTCGCCTGGCTTCATCATCCGGTCCGGGTCGAGAGTATGTAGATTACGGCTCTTTTCGGTGTCGATGATCCCGTCAAGGATGGTATGGACGACGTGGATGCCGTCGGACTGATAAGCACGCGCCAGTGATTGGGTCAATCCTCGCAAAGCGAATTTGGCCGAGGCGAAGGCGGCGAAATTGGCCCCGCCGCGCAGGCTGGCGGTCGCACCGGACACGATGAAAGTGCCCCCGCTGCCGCCAACCATCGACGGGACGACCGACTGAGCCAACACGGCCGCCGATAAGACCATGGCACGCCAGCTCTCTTCAAATTCTGCCAGGGTCGTGTCGGCAAAGGGGCGGATGACAAGGTGTGCGGTATTGTGAACCACGATCCCTGGCGGTCCGTTCTCGGTGACAAGAGCCCCGACGGCGTGGTTAACCTCGTCTGGGTCCGTGAGATCGACTTGAGCGATCTCGACCCCCTCACCGTTTGCCGGCTTGGTCCGCACAAATCCAACCGAACGAAAACCGCCCTGTTCAAAGCGGCGCAGCAAGGCATGGCCAAGTCCAGGGCCTGCGCCAGCGACAATGGCAAGGGGACGATCTTCGGTCATGACACGTGTCCCATTTCCTGGTCTCGAATACTATCTTTAGAGCAGATTTTTGACGTCTGAAGAGAAGGTCGGGAAGGCGTAAGGTCCTTCCTTTAGGGCGCTCGCCGTAATCCCGTGCTGCATGGCCATGGCGAACAGATGGATCAACTCTTCGCTGGTGTGGCCGACCATATGGGCGCCGACGATTTGATCGCTTTCCTCGTTGACCAAAACCTTGGACCAGGCCACCGGCTCTGCATAGGTCTTCGCCGAAAACCAGCCGCTCATATCGGACGTCGTGACCTTGACCTTCATGCCCCGATCATGCGCCTCCTGCTCCGTGATACCCACCGTGCTGAGCGCCGGGACGGTGTAGACGGCACTCGGGATCACCGAGTAGTCCGGCCGCCGGCTAGGGCCGTTAACGATGTTGTGGCCAACCAGTCGCCCTTCATAAGTGGCAAGAGGGGATAACTGAGGTGATTGAACCAGCGCGTCGCCTGCGACCCAGACGGACGGGTTGGAGATCGAACGCAAGAACTCATCGACCTCGATGCGGATGCCGTCATGGCGTACATTGCCAGCCTCGAGATTGAGACCTTCGACGTTCGCCAGGCGGCCGGCGCCATTCACAACCCGGTCGGCCTCAACGGTCTGTTCTTTGCCATCATGTTCGAATGTTACTCGCAGAGCGCCGTTCACTTGATCGATCCGTGAAACGGTCACGCCGGTTTTGATCTCAACGCCCAATCGCTCGGTTTCTTCCCGGATCGCTGCCACCGCGTCCGCATCCATGCGGGGCAATAGCTGGGGCAGGGCCTCAAGGATCGTTACGCGTGTGCCCGCCCGGGCATAGACGTGGCTAAACTCCATGGCGATCACGCCGCCGCCGATGAAGACAATTCGGTCCGGCCGCTCGCGCTCTGACAGCACCTCGTCCGAGGTGATCATGTGCTCGGCGCCTTCGATCGGCAGCGGTCTTGGGGTTGAGCCGGTGGCGATGACGATATTGTCGCCCTCGATCACGGTGCCACCGACCTCGACGGCGTTCGGGGCGACAAACCTGGCGCTGCCCTCGAAGACCGAACCACGCTTCTCCGCGACGCCCCGCATGGCATCGGGAATAAAGCCGATCATGTCCTTTTCGCGGTCGATCAGCTTGGCCCAATCCAGCGTCGGCTTGTTCACTTGGATCCCATGGATAGGCGCCAGGTCGATCTCATGCAGTGCGTGAGCAGCGGCAACCAACACTTTCTTCGGCGTACAGCCACGATTGGGACAGGTGCCACCGAAATCGCGATTTTCGATGAAGGCGATTGATTTACCCGCGTCATTGGCAACGGCAGAAACGCCGAAGCCAGCATTGCCGCCACCGATGATAATAACGTCGAAATGGTCCGCCATGGTGATTCCCCATTTGTCTTATTCTCAGGCGCCTGGCCGCAAGCCTTGGCGCCGGAGATCACTGTTTCGCGAACATGCCCGGCCTTAACCAAGCATCCCCGAACTGTCGTGCAACTGCATGTAGCCGGCACTACCAGCGAACGTTAGCAACTAAGCGCCATCCGTAATCTACCTAACGATAGATAGGTGATAGTTCGACAAACACAAGGCCCCTTTTTCTGGGTCGTCCCTTGTTCGATCAGGTAGAGTGGTAGGTGATCTTCTCTTTGCGACCGCTTGCGAGCGACTTGCGAGCGGTTTCGATGATCGTTGCGGCGTCCAATGCGTCTTCAAGTGTCGACAGGGGAGCTTTGCCTTTGCCAAGACACTCTTCGAGGAAGTACCGGTCTGTGAATAGGAAACTGTCCCGGTAGGATGCGTCATCCCAAAGCGGCTCGGGTTCCGGTCCAAACTTGATTTGATCCCAAGAGGCAACCCCACTGCCTCGCGTTCCGATTGCCTTAAAGTGGACGGACCATGGCGCAGAACTTCGATCGTCCGTGCCCATGTTCCCCCAAAGGTTGGCTATAGTGCCGTCATCGAAACTCGCGACGATCATCACCTGGTCGTGCGCGGCCGGATCGTCGAAGGTAACGTTGCTGGCTGTTGCCCAAACATCGCGAGGCCGGCCAAGCAGGTATAGAGTGGCGTAGGCGTGGTGAACCATCAGCTCGCGCATGGCCATGTCCGGTGTTCCCGCATCTGGCGCGTGCTGGTTGTTGAACATGGCCCAAAAGCTGGCAATCCGGCCTAGATCGCCCGATTGAATATGGCGCTTCAGCCGCCTCATATTCTCCGCATAGATGTAGTTGTGCGCCGGCATGCAGACCCGTCCCTTCGAGCGTGCCAGCGCCGCCAACTCCGCGATCTGGTCTGAAGTCTCGCACAGTGGCTTTTCGAGCAAGACGTGCTTGCCAGCTTCCAGCGCCCCCCGCGCCATCTGGTAATGGGCGTGGGTTGCGGTCGTGATCAGGACCGCGTCCAAAGAGGCGTCGGCGTAAGCCTCATCGATAGTCGCATAGTGCCGGCAGTCGAAGCGCTGGCAAAACCGCTCGGCCGCTTTAGTCGTGCGGTTCCAAGCACCGGCTAGACTATCGGGGGCGATTTCCAGGATCGCTTCGGCGTGGCGCTCCGCAACGCGGCCAGTGCCGACGATCGCGAGTCTCTTGGGACAGGCACCTGCCATCGTCGTTCAATTGCTGTGTAACGTGGTGGTGTCGTCGGTTGGGTTAGTCTTCTTCCTGCGGCGCGCTGTATTTTCCGCTGAGGAAGAAATCATAGACAGCGTAAAGCGTAACGCCGCCAAAAAGGATCATCCAAAACTGATCGCCGAAAAAGAGTAGCTCAGCCGCAAAGCCGGCAGCGGCTACGGCCACGCAAAGTACCCGGCGATACAATGGCTGCAGCCACTCATCTTTGGCGGCCATTGACCCGCCTCCCAATCCGCATGAACACGCTCACCGTTTCTCAATAGCGGCAAGCGGTCATTTAGCCAAGAGTGCGGAGTTGAGGGAATCAGGGGATCTAAGCAGCGCGCCGGGTCTGACCGTAGCGCTCATTTAGCAAACCGCCCAGATAGTCGGCAATCGTGCCCATGCCACGTCGCCCGTCCTTGGCCTCGGCGTCCGGGTTATAGTTGGTATTGGTATTGACGTCGTAGGTGAACGCTCGTCCGTCGGCATCCTCGATAAACTCGATGCCCGCGATGTCGATATCGTTCTTCGCGAGAAAAGCCTGCCAGGCCGGCAGCAACTCGTGGCGGAAATTGGGGATGATCTGGAACTTGTCTGCTGGCGCGTCGGCGGGGCAGACGCCTGATTCGTCATCGTCAATCTGGCAAACGTCGGCGGGGCACAGCTCGAACCCTTCCGAGGTGTCTACGCGCACGGCATAGACCAGCCGCCCCCCGACGAATTCGACCCGTGTGATGTGTGGCGATGGCGCTTCAATATAGCGTTGAACCAGCGTGATGCCGTCGATCGATTCCTCAAAGTCGTCGCTTGCCAAATGCTGGGCTAGGGCTTCGGCGGATAGCAACAGGCGAACACCCAGCCCCTTGCCGGCGCGATTGTGCTTTAGAATGATCGGATAGCTGATCCGCTCTGCGGCAGCGGCGATATGCTCCTTGCCGACCACGGCGGCGGTGTCTGGTGTCTGAATGCCGAAGGCCTTCAGTGCTTCGTATTGGCCGACTTTTGTCACCTCAAGTTGGACCGCGCGTTCGCCATTCACCACGGTCCGGCCGTGGCGGGCCAACCATGCGAGAACGGCGGTTGTGAACTCCGGTGCATAGCGGTGTCCGCGCGTATGTGATGACGCGCTGATCCGGTTGTAGAAGATGCCTTCGGGTGGCGGCCGAGTCAGGTCCAGCGCTCCGCGATCCAAAAACCACTCGTCGAATGGGGTCCTTCGATCGGCAAGCTCGCGCCGCAACGGCACTACCCAGTCGTCATTCTCATGGATGATAAAAACACGCGGGTCGGCGTTAGCTGCAAAGGTCTCAAGCATCATGTCCGTCAGTCTCCAAAACCGCATGCCGCGGCGAAACTTATTGCGTCGGAATCAATATAGAGAAAAATTGTTCCAAATTAATGGCGTTTGTATTGTCTATTTTGCATTATTGACCTAAGAATAGGAGAGTTGGTGGATGATAATTGCGTCCCATTCGTTGCGATCGCCGCAATGAAGAAGGTCGTTCATACCGGTGATCGCCCATTTGCCGGGCCTCCCGTGAATAGCGCCGTCTTGTTTAAGCGTTTTGCCGTGGTAAGGACGGCAGCAAACCGACAATCGTCATTATGGCAATGAAGCTGGGAGCCTACTGAGTCCGCAAATCGAAAGATGCCACCAGTTAAGGTTTCCAACCAAGAATTGTGCCCGGTCACAAACAGGCCCGTCGATTCACCGTCAGATGATGAAGGTCGTTTTTCAGGTTAAGAATATTCGTTTAATTGCCGAGACTTATGAAGAGTTTCTTAGAAGATATCGTTCTTCAAGATGAAGCCGTGGTGACAGACTCTCTATTGAGCTTGAGCAACGGTCGGCGGACTTCTACTACCGAGTTCTAATACGATCTCCGCTGTCTCGGTCAAACAGGTAGATGTGTGATGGGTCGATCCGAAGGCCCACCCTTTCGCCCATCTCCTTGCGCAGATATCGATCACCCTTGGCTGTCAGGCGTTGCTGTCCAATCTCGCCTGTCAGCAGCACGCCTTCCCCCATGTTTTCGAACGCGTAGACGTCGGCATCGATGCTGCCCTGACCAGGGTCGACGATCGCGATGTCTTCAGCTCTGACTCCTAAGGTGGCGTGATCGATTGTGGTCTCGCCGGTTTGGGCGATTTGTGCGCCATTGTCGGAAACGAACCAGCCGTCCGTGACCTTGCCTTCCATCAAGTTCATGGCGGGCGAACCGATGAATCCGGCGACGAACACGTTGGCCGGATCATTGTAGATGTCATCCGGCGTGCCGAGCTGAACGATCTTGCCGTGGTTCATCACGGCAACCCGGTCCGCGAGAGTCATGGCCTCGATCTGGTCATGGGTGACATAGATCGTCGTGATCTGCAGCAGTTTCGAGAGATGCTTCAATTCGGCCCGCATCGAGACGCGCAGCTTGGCGTCGAGATTGGAGAGCGGCTCATCCATCAGGTAGACTTTTGGCGTGCGTACGATCGCCCGGGCCAAGGCGACACGCTGGCGCTGACCTCCTGAGAGTGCCTTGGGGCGTCGCTCCAGAAAATCGGACAGCTCGACCTGGGCGGCCGCTTTTTCGACTCGCGGCTTGATCTCCGCCTTCGGCGTGCCGCGCACCTTCAGCGGGTAGGCGATGTTGTCGAAAATCGACATGTGCGGGTAGAGGCCGTAGTTCTGGAACACCATGGCGACGTCCCTGTCCTTGGGCAGGTCGTCATTGACCATCTGGTCGCCGATCCAGATCTCGCCGTCGGTCGGGTCTTCCAGGCCCGCGATCATGCGCATTGTCGTCGTCTTGCCGCAGCCCGATGGGCCGAGCAGGACCAGGAATTCCTTGTCCGCGATTTCCAGCGACTGGTTGTCGACGCCGATGAAATCGCCCCAGCGCTTGGTGATGTTCTTGAGCGAAACCTTGGCCATCAGCGCACCGCCCCCATGGTCATGCCCTGGACGAAGTAACGCCGGATCGCGAGCGCCAGAACAAACATGGGCAGCATGATGATGATCCCCGCCGCCGACAACAGGTTCCAGAGATCGCCTTCCTCGGCCCTGAAAAGCGCGAGCCCAATCGGCAGGGTCACGGCTTCCCGATTAGTCAGGATCAAGGCGAACAGAAACTCGTTCCACGCAATGATGAAGCAGAAGATGCCCGACGTGATCACGCCGGGCGCCGCCATCGGCAGCACGATATTGCGGATGACTTGCAATCGGGTTGAGCCATCGACCAAGGCGGCCTCTTCCGTTTCGGTCGGGATGCCGTCGATGAAGCCTTTGATCATCCAGATCGCGAACGGCATGACGATCGCGAGATTGACCAGGATCAGACCGATGCGGGTGTCGAGCAGTCCGATATCGCGGAACATGATGAAGAAGGGCAGAATGATCACCACGGCCGGCACGAACTGCGTGGCCAGAATGATCACCAAGATCGCCGTCTCACCGGTCAGCCGGAAGCGCGAGAAGGAATAGGCTGAGCACGTCGCGATCGGAATCGCGATCAGAACGGTGATCGCGGCGATGATCGTGGAGTTGAACAGTTTCTGACCGAGATCGTAAGGCGCCTCGAAGACAGCGCCGAAATTCTGCAAGGTCGGCGTGAAGATCAGCTTGAGCTGATAGACATCGACATGGGTCTTAAAGGCGGCCAGGAAGATCCAAATGATCGGCACGATCATCACGGCGGCCGCGATCAGGATCAGGACGATTTGGACCCGATCCCAGAATTTTCTGCGTTGACGCGCCGTCATCCTCACGCCCTCCGGAACACGAATTTGGCGTAGAAGTAGGTGAGCACAACCATCGGGACCACCATCAGCCAGGCGACCGCCGCCGAATAGCCGATCTGGCCGTAGCGGAAGCCGTTGACATAGACGTAGTGGCTTAGCGTTTGGGTGGCCGTGCCCGGCCCGCCATTGGTCAGCATGTAAATCTGATCGAAGGTCTTCAGCGAGAAGATGGCTTTCAGGATGATCACGACCGCCAGGACGGGAACAAGTTGCGGCAAGGTCACGTCGCGGAACACGCGCCAGCCGGACGCGCCATCGACTTGGGCCGCCTCCACGGTTTCCCTGGGTACGGACGCCAGACCGCCGATCAGCACCAGGGTCAAGAACGGAATCCAGCCCCAAACATCAGCCATGACGCAGACCGCGAAGGCAAGTACGGGATCGGACAGCCAGTTGACGTCGGCCAGCGGCGGCACGATGAGGCCGAAAAAGGCGTCAAAGAGGCCGAATTCCTGATTGAACATGAACCGGAACGACACGCCGATCAGCGCCGGGGACATGGCGAAGGGCAAGATAAGGAGTGTCTGAACCCCGCTGCGCAATCGCCCCCCCGGCGCCAGCAGCAAGGCCAAGCATAGCGCTAGCAGGGTGGTCAGCCCGACCGTCACGATCGTGTAAACGGCGGTCACCGACACGGAGTTCCAGAAGGCCGGCTCTTCCAGAAATGCCCAGGCGTAGTTCTCCGTACCGACATAACCTTGCGGAAAGTTCGGCCGGGTCAGCCGCCCTTGCATAAAGGACAGGCGCAGCGATTCCACCAGCGGCCAGATGGCGGTGGCAAACACCACCAACACCGCCGGCAGTACCAGCAGATATTTGAGCGTTCGATCGCGCACGTGGGATGCGGCGGCCGGGCAGGGCGCAATGCCTGCCCGGCCAATCCGTTACTGGATGCGACCCGCGCGACGCAACACGCGCTCGGCCTGCTCGGCCGCCTCGGTCATCAATTCGCGGACGTCACCGCCTGCCGCTGCATTGGCGATTGCCGCCGACAGGATGTCACCAACTTCCGGCCATTCCGCGATTTGCGGCATGATGTCCGACTGCCGCAGGGAATCCCACGCGGCGGCCTGAATGCCGCTGTTGGCCTCATTCACGTCCGGGTCGGTCAGGCTGGAAATGTGGGTGACCACATTGTTGACGATCGCTTGGCCGTCGACTTCACGCTCGATCGCGTTGGCTCGGTCCATGTCCGGGTTGGACAGCCATTTCAAGAACTCCCAAGCGGCGCCCTGATTCTCCGAATAGCTGGAGATCGAGAACGGCATCGAGATCGCATAGGTGCGGGTATTGCCGTTATAGCTGGGCATACCGACAAAACCGACCTGGTCCTGCGTCAGCGTGGAGCTTTCCGGATTGTGGAAGCCGGAATAGGCCCACCACCAGACCGGAATCATCGCCGAATTGCCCTGCATGAAGGACTGGCGCGCATCCTGCTCGACGAACGAGACCGATGCCGGGTTGGTGACGCCATGCTCGGTATGCAGCGCGATATAGTCCTCGGTCGCCTGGAGGGCTTCTTCAGTGGTCCAGGCCGGCGTCCAATCGTCATTGAAGACATCGGCGCCGTTGGCCCAAAGGAAGTTGATCCAGATGAACAGGTTCTGACGGTTGCCGTCATTGTTGAAGTAAAGCGCCATCGGCTCGATGTCGGGGTGGTTCTCGCGTAGTTCCTGGCTGACCTCGATCACCTCTTCCCAGCTTGTCGGCGGCTCGGGGATCAGGTCGGCTCGGTAGAACAGCAATTGCGCATGGGCGCGCAGCGGGAAGCCGAGCGTCTCGCCCTCAAACTGGGCGGAACGGGCGAAGGCCTCTGGATAGCGATCCATCGAGATGCCGTCCCGCTCCATCAACTCGTCGATGGGCATCAGCCAATGGCTGTTCGGCGGTCCCCAACTGTCGAGATAGTTGACCACATCGTAGGCACCGTTTGCCGCGACGCCTTCCGCCGCAATTCTCTCCTGCAGCGATACGAACGGAATGAAGGTCCATTCGGTCTCGATGCCGGTGAGCTCCGTGAATTCGTCGTCACGCAGCATTAACCCCTCGAACTGAGGCGTCACCACCGAAAGAATGTTCAGCTGGGTGCCCTCGTATGGCTGATCGGGCAGCAACCCATAGGGCATGTCTTGCGCGACCGCAGTGCCCAAGGCGGTTGTGGCGAGCGCGAGGCCCATCGTGGCTACGAGAACGGTGCGTCTGTTCATCCTGATTATCCCTCCCAGAGATCAGGTTCGGTTTGCTCGAACCGGTGTTTCGCATGCTTTGCATACGTATTCAATCCGGGCACTTTACCAATTTCGATCCGGTTTCGCCAGCCAAAATTTTCTCACTGAAGTTTGTAAAATGAGCAAAGCCGTCGGAAAGAGTACAGTTCGACGCTGACGCACTCTGAACGGGAGAAGTTCAGTCTTGCATACGACAGCAAAATGGAAATTGCTTCGCCGGTTCTCGGCGCCGTGTCGGCGCTACGTTGAGCATTGAGTAAGTGAACCGAGTGAGCGGGCTAGCGGTGAGCCGTCGACGAATCCCGGTCGCGTTCGTTCGCCGGCGTGATGCCATCCGGTCCGGCATGCGGACGATGGGTTGAGATTTCCAGCTCGCCGGTTTGGAAGGTCTCGTCATAAAGGATCGGCGCGTCGCTGAAATCGCGCACGAGGCAGGTCCGCTTGACCACGGGGCTAGGATCCTCGACCTCAAGCAAGTCGGCGTCGTCCCCGGTGACCACGGCCGGCGCGATCCATTCGGTACCGTGATCCAGCGTCAGATCGAACGTCTTCTCCAGGACATAGAGCAAGGATTGTCCTGGACCCCGTTCGGAAAAATCATTCTCGCTTAGGCCAAGCACGCGCACGCGCGGTATGAACGCCCGGCTTAGCAGGGCAGGGGTCTCGTCGATCAGGCGCAGGCGCTCGATCAACATGATTTCGGTGTTCGGCTCGAACGGCAAATTTCGCTCGTCGATGCCGGCGATCGGCAAGCGAGCCAGCCGGATCAATTTGGCTGACGGCTCATGGCCGCTCATCCGTACCTGATCGGTGAACGAAAAGGCACAGCTCGGCACCACGGCTTGCGCGGCTCGCACCGTGGTGCCGCGACCGGCGACCCGTTCGATATAGCCATCATCGTTCAGCCGTTTTAGGGCTGCGCGAATGGTGATGCGGCTCGCCTTGAACATGTCGGACAGTTCGTGCTCGCTAGGCAGCCGGTCGCCGACGCCGTAGCGGCCATCTTCGATCAGCCGGCGCAGGCGCGCATAAATCTCCAGATAACGCGGCAGCTTGTCAGCCACGATCCGTCCCTTCGAGCGTCACGACCACCATCGCGACTGTATGCGGTGGCAGATCGAGCGCCGGTGCGTCGGCGGGCAATTCCTCGGTTTCGATGACAACCTCCTGTGGATCGTTTTCGGTGTTGAGGGACTGCGGTGTGTCGCCCGTTATCCGATGGACGCGCGCTGTTTCAGCGCGGGTGATGCCTCGCAGCTCGATCGTGGCCCGCCGCTCGGGATCGCGGTTTACGATCGAAAGAAACAGGGTTTGTCCGCTCTCATCCATGGTGGCCGCAGCGTCGACCAGGGGCAGGGCGTCATAGGGGGGCAAATTGCCCGCCGACGGTGTTGCGACGGTTGGCGCTTGAACCGCGCAGCCGATGGCCTGATCGCCGCGGAACTTTGTGAATATCTCCAATACAAGCGTCGATGGCGTTTTCCAAACCCCATCGGGCGTCACCCGGTAATTGCCCATGACATTGATCAGATTGAAGATCGCCGACATCTTGATCCAGTCGGCCCGCATCAGGCAGGCATTCATCAAGGCACCGACATAGAGCGCATCGGCGATACCGTAGTCCTCGAAGAAGTCAGGGGGTTTACCGCCAACATAGGTATTCCACTCATCGAACGCGATTGGCGGCGGCGGGTCGCCATGCTCGCACATGATCCGCCAGGTCTCGTCGAGCATGTCAGCGACCTCTTGGGCCGCGGCGACCTTGGGCCAGTAAAGCTCTTCTGCCGGCGGCGGCTGGTCCCATTTTTCCGTGCGGATCGAATAGTAGTGGACGCTGAGTTCGTCCATCCGGCCATGTGTGCCCTTCAAGACCAACTCGTTCCAGCGGCCATAGAGATCGGTCGGCACACCAACACCGATCAGGTTCAGCGACGGGTCGACCGCCCGCATGGCGGCGGCGTATTCACAATAGAGCCGGGCGTAGGTTTCGGCATCGCAATGGCCGACCTGCCAATTGCCGAATTGCTCGTTGCCGACAAACCAGGTCTTTACGTCGAAGGGGGCCTCATATCCGTTGGCTGCCCGGAGCTTTCCCATCTCGGTATCGGGGCCCCCATTGCAATACTCAACCCAACGGGCTGCCTCTTCCGGCGTGCCGTTGCCCATATTGATCGTCAAGATCGGCTCTGTGTTCAGCAGCCTGCACAGGTCGATGAACTCGTCCGTGCCGACATCGTTGGGCTCCCACAGATTCCAGGCGGGATCCAAGTATCCCGGTCGCTTGTCACGATCGCCGATGCCCATTTCCCAATGATAGGCCGACGCGAAATTGCCGCCCGGCCACCGCAGAAAAGTCGGACCCCATTCGGCGATGGCCGCGACCACGTCCGGCCGATGTCCGTCGCTATTCTCCGCTGGCATGACCGAAGCACAGCCGACCCATAGGTCACCGGCGGTCGAATGGGCGATGGCAAAGACGCCGTCACCTTGGGTCTGTTCGACGGTCACTTCCGTCTCGTGGGTCTGCCAATCCGGCGAGATTTCCGAGATAAACCAGGACTGGTCGCCAAGCGTGATTGACGCCTCTTGTCCGCAGCCCTTGAGGACGACGCGAAGCCGGTAGCGTGCGCCCTGCACCAGGTGCAGCCCCGATTGCTGGACGCCGTGGAGCCCGCCATCCGGCTTTAGTATGGTGATCCGCTGGGATTGGCGGCCGGTGTAGAAGCTTGTGTTGTCGTGGACGAACAGCACCCGCTCATTGTCCGGATTTAGCGCCGTCCAGGGTTGGGCGATGCCGAAGCTGTCGTGCTGGTGGGACAGACCTTCGCTGAGGCCGACATAGGCACGGTCATGGCCGAGAAACTTGCGATTTCGCAACATTTCCGCCCAATGGCCCTCGTAGACCGAGCGGCCGATATGCTCTAGATTCGCGCCGTAGAGGTGGTCGTGGACGCTTCCCAAACGCGTGCTCGGGTCCAGGGTGATCGAGGCGTAGAACGACATCATTTTCGCTTTCTAAGCCGATGGGTCCGGGGCAACCATCCACACGCGGTCGGCCGGAAAGGCCACGGGAATCTCGTCGCCTTCGCTAAAATCGCCGGCCACGTCGGCACTTCGCACGGCTTCGATCCGATGGTCGCCCAATGCCAGTCGGTAGCGGGTATAGGTGCCGACGAAGATGCGCGAGACGACTTTCCCATGAACGGTGTTCTCTGTCGGCGACCCGCCGAGTACGATTTGCTCCGGCCGGATGGTGAGCAGGCCTTGCTCAGGCGGCTGTTCACCGCCGCCATCGGCGGCGAACCGGAAATTGCCGATGTCGGTGTCAACCGTGTCGCCTTGCCGTTTGCCTGGCAGGAAGTTGACGCCGCCCAGAAAGCGCGCAATGCGCTCTGACGCGGGATGACGATAGAACACGTCAGGGCTCGCAAATTGCTGCAGACGGCCGTCGAAAATCATTGCAATTCGGTCGGCCAGCAGCACAGCTTCTTCCTGATCGTGAGTGACGAAAATGGTCGTGATTCCGAGGTCGCGCTGAACTGACAAGATCAGTTCGCGCATTTCGTCCCGCAGGTGAGCATCGAGATTGCTGAGAGGTTCGTCCAGCAGTAAGACGCGCGGTTGGGTAATTAGGGCGCGGGCCAATGCTACGCGCTGCTGCTGACCGCCGGAAAGCTGTTTGGGCCTGCGGTCGGAGATGTCTGGCAGGCGCACCAGCGCCAACATCTCCTTCACTTTCTGATCGATCGTCTTGGCGTCGACCCCAGCCATTTTCAGCCCAAAGCCGACATTCTGGCCGACGCTCATGTATGGGAAGAGCAGATAGTTCTGAAACACCATTACCGCGCCGCGCTTTTC
>JBCCER010000007.1:0-55493 GCA_039030175.1 Pseudomonadota bacterium | reverse complement strand
GGAGGCCTATGTGCCCCGGACGGATACCTATATCGAGAAGGAAAGCTCGATCAACGAGCAGATCGACCGCATGCGCCACTCGGCCACCCGCGCTTTGCTGGAGCGGCGGGACACGATCATCGTCGCCTCGGTGTCTTGCATCTACGGCATCGGCGATGTCGAGACCTATGGCGAGATGGCTTTCCCGCTAAAGGTTGGTCAGTCCATCAATCGAAACGACCTGCTGAAACGGCTGATCGAAATCCAGTATCGTCGCAACGATACGAACTTTGTGCGCGGCACCTTCCGCGTGCGCGGCGATGTGATCGAACTGTTTCCCGCCCACTTGGAAGATCGTGGCTGGCGCCTGTCGATGTTCGGTGACGAGATCGAGACCATCCACGAGTTCGACCCGTTGACCGGCGAGAAGTATGGCGAGCTCGACCAGGTGCGGGTCTATGCCAACAGCCACTATGTGACGCCCAAGCCGACCTTGCAGCAGGCGGTTCGGCAAATGAAAGAGGATCTGAAGGTTCGTCTTCGCGAGTTCGAGGCGGAGAACAAGCTGCTAGAGGCGCAGCGGCTGGATCAGCGCACCCAATTCGATATCGAGATGATCGAGGCCACGGGAAGCTGCGCCGGGATCGAGAATTATTCGCGCTATCTGACCGGTCGCGCGCCCGGCGAGCCACCACCGACCCTGTTCGAGTATCTACCCAAGGACGCGATCCTATTCATCGATGAAAGTCACGTTATGGTGCCCCAGCTTGGCGCCATGTTCCGGGGCGACCGGGCCCGCAAGGAGGTGTTGTCTGATTTCGGCTTCCGCCTTCCCGCCTGCGTCGATAACCGGCCGTTGAAGTTCGAGGAATGGGAAGCGATGCGACCGCAATCGGTGTTTGTTTCGGCAACGCCGGCAGCTTGGGAATTGGAGAGAACGGACGGCGTTATTGTCGAGCAGGTCGTGCGCCCCACCGGCCTGATCGACCCGATCACGGAGATCCGGCCAACTGAAACTCAGGTCGACGACGTAATGTCCGAGGTGCGCGACTGTGTTGCCAATGGACGTCGGGTTCTGATCACGACATTGACCAAGAAGATGGCCGAGGCACTGACCGAGTACATGACCGAGGCCGGGGTTCGGGTCCGCTACATCCACTCCGACGTCGACACGTTGGAGCGGATTGAGATCATCCGTGACCTAAGGCTTGGGGTTTTTGATGTGCTGGTCGGCATCAACCTGTTGCGGGAAGGGCTGGACATTCCCGAATGCGGCCTCGTCGCGATCCTGGACGCCGATAAGGAGGGCTATCTGCGCTCTCGGACCTCCTTGATCCAAACCATCGGGCGCGCGGCGCGCAACATCGATGGCAAAGCGATCCTCTACGCCGACACGATGACGGACAGCCTAACCAAGGCGCTGGAGGAAACCGAGCGACGCAGGCGCAAACAGCAGGCCTACAACCAAGAGCGTGGGATAACGCCAGAATCGGTACGCAAGAATATCGGAGATATTCTGGAGAGCGTTTACGAGAGCGGTGACCGAGTCACGGTCAAGACAGGCGATGGCGACATTCAGCATCTCACGGGCAAGACCCTGCGCGACTATATCGAGGAGTTGGAAAAGAACATGAAAGCCGCAGCCGCCGATTTGGAATTCGAAGAGGCCGCGAGACTGCGCGACGAAATCCACCGGCTGGAACAGGCCGAGCTAGGATTGGACGACGTTATCGAGGTGACCGAGATGCTGCCGGGACGGTCCGGCGGCGGAACTCACCGGGCAGTCGTCGAAAGTAAATCGAGCGGTCGACCACATCGCCGTAGACGACGGCAGCGAAGAGGCCCCTGACTTCAATCCCCGTGGAGCGCGATCCGGCCAGACACACCAGCAGAGGTGTAGCGCCAGCGCTGAACCAACGCGTTTGGCGAGGATTGATGCGCGTACCCCTTTAAGAGGTCAACCAGCCGTCCATATAGGGTCAAGGCTTGCAAAGGGCGTACTGCCCGCGTTCAAACGCAACTGAGTCGCCTGGACCCCATATGAATTCTCCCCACCACGCTACGGTCGCTTCATGCTGATCGACAGTTCGATGGTTTTGGTGGGCTTCGTCCTACTCATTGTCGGCGCCGATTTTCTGGTTCGAGGTGCTGTCGCCGTGGCACGGTGGATTGGTGTCTCTCCGCTCGTCATCGGGCTGACCGTCGTAGCCTTCGGGACCTCGCTGCCCGAACTGGTGGTCAGTCTCCGGGCGGCATTGGGCGATGCCCAGGGTCTCGCGCTCGGCAATATTGTCGGTTCGAACGTTGCGAATATTCTTCTCATCCTTGGCGTGGCTGCGCTGATCTTTCCGATTCGCTGCACCCGAACGGCTCTGGTAAGAGACGGCAGCGCAATGATGGCTGCGACGGTGTTTTTTGCGGTCGCTGCCGTGTTGGGCGGATTTGGGCTGATTTACGGGGTTACGGCCCTGATCTGTCTTCTCGGCCTGATGCTGTATTCCTACTTCAGCGACAAGAAGACCGGCGAAACCTTGCACACGCTGGAAGCGGAAGAAGTGGAACCCATCGAAGGCGGTGGAGTTTTTGCAGCCATCGCGGTTGTCGGCGGACTGGCCGCCGTCATCATAGGCGGCGAGTTACTGGTTGAAGGCGCCGTGTCGATCGCCCGCGAACTCCACGTCTCCGACGAGGTGATCGGCCTCACGTTGGTCGCCTTCGGTACTTCGGTGCCCGAACTTGCAACCACAGCGGTCGCCGCCGTGCGCCGGCAAGCTGATATTGCCCTTGGCAACGTCCTAGGCAGCAATTTGTTCAATTTACTGGGAGTTCTTGGCGTCACAAGCGTGACTACCTGGCTGCCGACCCCCCCAACGACCGCTTCCTTCGATGTTTGGGTTCTGCTGGGCGTCAGCCTGCTTCTGCTAGTATTCATGAGAACGGGGTGGCGCTTGGGGCGTCCCGAAGCTGTGGTGTTGCTGGTGTTGTATGTCGGATTCATATTGGCGCAATTCCATGGCGTTGGGCCAATGATGGTTCATGAATTGGGGGGGTGAGGCGGGATGGCCAAACCGGAAATGACCAAAACCGCGTTGGTTACCGGCGGTGCAAAACGGATCGGCAAGGCAATTGTCGAGGATTTGGCACGCCACGGCTGGTCTGTTGCCATCCATCACCGAAAGTCCGCCGAGGAGGCCGTCGCGCTGTCTCGGCAAATCGTCGATGCCGGCGGAAACGCGACAACAGTGCAAGCTGATCTGGTCAACGAGACCGAGGTATCCTCGCTGGTCCCGCAGGCTGCAGAAGCCTTGGGTCGCCCCTTAACGCTGTTGGTCAACAGCGCGTCGAGCTTTCAATATGATTCGATCGAAACTGCCGATCGGGCAAGTTGGGACCGGCACATCGAGCCCAACTTGCGCGCGCCGCTTAACCTGACTCAATCGTTTGCCAAACAGGTGCCCGACGATCTAGCTGGCAATGTGGTGAACATCATCGATCAGCGGGTCTGGAATCTAACGCCGCATTTTCTCTCGTACACCGTCAGCAAGGCGGGGCTATGGACCCTGACCCAGACACTTGCGATGGCTCTGGCCCCGCATATTCGCGTCAACGGCATCGGCCCTGGACCGACGCTGGCCAGTACGCTGCAGGACGATGAGCAGTTCGAGCGACAGTGGCGCGCGCTTCCATTGCAACGACCGGTCGATCCCGATGAGATCGCCAACGCTGTCCGCTTTCTCGTCGCCACCCCATCCATGACCGGTCAGATGCTGGCGCTGGACGGCGGAGAGCATTTGGCGTGGGCCCAGCCAAAAGCGCGGAATGATCTAACTGAGATCACCTGACACACTCATAACGAGCGTTCACGAAATTGCAACCTGGTCGCCCGCAAGTTGCTGATTCGATGCGGGAATTTGAAAACATGTCTGGAAATAGGCTGGAAATCGCCAAGTTGTTCACACCCGGAAATCCCTCGTCACATTAGTGTTAGACTACGCGATAGATTCTTCGTTTGGCCGAACGAATTCGTCTTGACTATCAAAATATGCCGCTATTTCAATATGTTAAAAATCTGCCTAAAATTTAGGCAAACCGGAGCGAATCCCGGAAATGCAGGCGACTCGACGCATGTCACCCTAGATTTCGACAGAGTTATCCACAGAAACCGTGGATATCACCAAACTGTCATCAAAAGCTGAGGGTTAGCGCATCGTGCCAATCCCCTGCCTTAGTTTGAACAAGGTTCGAGGTCGGCCATCTGACGCCGTTCGACCGTTGAATCGGCGCATCTGAGCGACGAAGATATGAACATGTCACCACCGGACACAATTGCCACATCGGCCGAACAGAACAGCGATAAGATTCATACAAAGCGGGACCTGACTCGCGGCCTTGCCGTCATTCAAGGTAAGGTCAAAACCCTCCCGTCCAGCCCCGGCGTCTATCGCATGCTCGATCAACGCGGCGATGCGCTGTATGTGGGAAAAGCCAAAAACCTCAAGCACCGGGTAATCAGCTACACTCAACTCGGTCGTCATCCGGCGCGGCTGCTGCGCATGATCGCCGAAACGACTGCGATGGAGTTCGTGGTCACAGCCTCGGAGGTCGAGGCCCTGCTGCTTGAGGCCAACCTAATCAAGCGGCTGAAACCGAAATACAATGTCCTGTGGCGCGACGACAAAACCTTTCCTCACATTTTGATCGCCAGCGACCACCCTTTTCCTCAGGTCATCAAACATCGAGGCGCACAAAAAAGACCCGGTAGCTATTTCGGCCCTTTCGCATCGGCCGGCGCGGTAAACCGCACGATCACAGCACTGCAACGGGCGTTCATGCTGCGTAACTGTTCCGATGCGGTGTTCGCAAGCAGATCGCGCCCCTGCCTGCAGTACCAGATCAAGCGCTGCACAGCGCCCTGCGTCGGCTACGTTGATACTGCCGCTTATGCCGAGCAGGTTGGACAAGCACAGGATTTTCTGGCTGGCAGAAGCCATAAAGTTCAGCAGCAATTCGCGGACGCTATGGTTGAGGCGGCCGACAAGCTCGACTTCGAGGGCGCGGCCCGTTACCGAGATCGCATCCGAGCCCTGGCCTCTGTCCAGTCCCATCAGGACATCAACGTCGAAGGTTTCGACGAAGCCGATGCTATCGCCTGTTACCGCACCGGCGGTCAGGCCTGCGTCCAAGTCTACTTTGTCCGCGCCGGCCGCAACTATGGGACGCGAGCGTATTTCCCTAGCCACGACAGAGGATTGGAGCCGGCGGAAATTCTCGCCGCGTTTGTCAGTCAATTCTACGATGACAAACCGCCGCCCCGATTGATCTTGCTGAGCCACCAGACCGAGGAACAAGAGCTGCTCACCGAGGCGCTCACGGTCCGGGCCGACCGCAAGGTCACGGTGACCACACCGCAACGCGGCGCCAAGAAGCGCCTCATCGATCACGCCATGACAAATGCGAAGGAGGCATTGGCAAGGCGCATGGCGGAAAGCGCCTCGCAGCAGCGATTGCTCACGGGCTTGGCGGAGACCTTCGGCCTTGACGGACCACCGGCGCGGATCGAAGTCTATGACAACAGTCATACCGGCGGCACAAACGCCATCGGCGCCATGATCGTTGCCGGCCCGGAAGGGTTCGAGAAGAATGCCTATCGAAAATTCACCATAAAGCAGGACACCGCGCCGGGCGACGATTACGCCATGATGCGCGAGGTGCTATCCCGCCGATTTGCCCGCGCGCTGAAGGAAGACCCCGACCGATCAGCCAAGACTTGGCCGGACTTGGTGTTGATCGACGGCGGTCAGGGCCAACTAACCGCTGCGTTGGAAGTCCTGGACGATCTAGGGGTCAGCGACGTGCCGGTCGTATCGATTGCTAAGGGCCCGGATCGCAATGCTGGACGCGAACGGTTTTTCATGCCCGAGCGAGTTCCGTTCGACCTACCCGCCAAAGACCCCATCTTTTACTACCTACAGCGTTTGCGCGACGAAGCCCATCGATTTGCCATCGGTACGCATCGGGCCAAACGGCAAAAACAGATCGGCCGTTCGTCGATCGACGATGTTCCCGGCATAGGCCCACGCCGCAAGAAAGCCCTGCTGCTCCATTTCGGTTCGGGCAAGGCCGTGGGTCGCGCGAGTGTCGCGGATCTAGAAGCAGTGGCCGGAATCAGCCGGGCCGTGGCGAAAAAGATCTATGATCACTTCAATCCGAATGGATAATCTCAATCCTTCCGCTACACTCACTTCGCGGCGGCTGAAACTTGCGACCAGATTGAGACAGGACCGATACACCGGGTCATGAAGAACCTGCCCAACATACTGACATTTTCTCGCATGGCGGCGATTCCGTTGGTTGTGGCGCTGTTCTTCGTCATGCAGCCTTGGGCCTATTGGGTCGCGGCAGCGATCTTCGCGCTGGCGGCGGTAACAGACTTTCTTGACGGGTATCTGGCGCGGGCCCAAGGCACGGGCAGCCCGCTTGGCAAAATGATGGACCCGATCGCCGACAAAATGTTGGTCACGATCACCCTGATCCTTTTGGTGGCGTTTGCCGCGGTGCCAGGTTGGCATCTGCTTGCCGCGATCATCATTTTGGCACGCGAAGTGCTGATCTCCGGCGTACGGGAATACCTGGCCAGCGTCGGCGCCACCGGATTGCCGGTATCGAAACTGGCCAAATGGAAAACCACGACACAACTCGCCGCTCTTATGTTGCTGATCGTAGTGCCAGCGGCGCCCGGCGTGCTTCCCTTCGGACTCGCCATGCTGTGGCTGGCTGCGATACTGACCGTGATCACCGGTTGGGACTACCTGCAGGCTGGGCTCAAGCAGATCGCCGGATCGCAGAACTGAATCCAGATGAGACGATCCGATAGACCGTTGGGCTATTTCGGCCGGCTGTTCAGACGCCGGTTTTTGAAGCCGGTCGTCCGGAGTCGTTTAAAGGCCGAAGTCCTTGCCCGAACATGCTGTTGGGGCATGATTTGGGGCCTCACGCCCAGCGTCGGGCTTCAGGCGGTCGCTGTCATGATTTGTTGGGTCATCGCCGATCGATGGTTGAAGTATCGCTTCAACTGGCCGATCGCGATGATCCTCACGCTGGTCACCAATCCATTCACCATCGCCCCGATCTACGCATTCTATTTCGCCGTCGGCTGCGGAATGATCCAGTGCGAGGTCGGCGGCCAGGCGTTGAACCAAGCCATCCACGCGCTTGAAGATCTGCAATTGATGGACTTCGTGACGCTTTCAGCAGGTCCTTTACTCCACGCCTTTGCCATCACGTGGCTCGGCAGCATGCCGTTTGTCATTGTTGGATCGATCGCGGCGTACTATTTCGGACGCTATGTCGGAGCAAAAATCGAGGAGCGCCGCTTCAAGCGCATGGCCCGCCGCCGCGACAAGGCGGAAAAACGATCGCAGGACGAGGCTGTTCGGCCTGGCGGGCTGGAGCGGAAGCGGCAAGACGGCGCTGGTAAAAAGCCTACTACCCGCGCTCCGCCAGGCCGGCATCACGGTGTCGACCATCAAGCACGCTCACCATAACTTCGATGTCGACCAGCCTGGCAAGGACAGCCACACCCATCGCCAAGCAGGTGCGCAGGAAGTCCTGGTTTCCAGTGCGAAACGCTGGGCCCTGATTCACGAACATCGCGGCGCAACGGAGCCGGGATTGGCGGAGTTGCTTGCGTTGTTAGCTCCAGTTGACTTGGTCTTGGTCGAAGGCTTCAAGACAAGCCCGCATCCGAAACTAGAGATTTGGCGCGAGGAGACAGGAAAACCTCCGTTATGGCCGGATGATCCAACCATTCTGGCAGTCGCCAGCGATCAACCAATCGCCGAGTTAGACCGTCAGTACTTGCCTCTGGATGAAGTATCCGCAATCGCGCGTTTCGTTCTATCGTCTGTCGGGCTTGAGGATAGATGGCCCAGCTAAGTGACGATTGCTTTGCGTTCGGCGGCCACTTGCTTCAGGTGGATGAGGCGCTTGAGACCGTCAGGGAACATCTCAGTTGCGTAGCCGGCAGCCAAGACGTCCCCGTCGCCCAGTCGCTAGATCGCAATTTGGCGCAAGCGATCGTCGCACCACGCGCGGTACCACCGCACAACAACAGCGCTGTTGACGGCTATGCCGTCTACTTCGCCGATTTGGTAGAAGGTGCAGAGACCTGTCTGCCTATCGGAGGCCGCTTGCAGGCGGGCGATTTGTTGGACGGCCTGTTACCTCGGCAAAGTGCGGTCAGGGTTTTCACGGGAGCCGCCATGCCACCGGGTCCCGATACAATCTTCATGCAAGAAGACTGTCGTGAGGAAGATGGCTACGTGGTCCTGCCACCCGGCATAAAGAAGGGTGCCAATTACCGGTTTGCCGGCGAGGACATCGAAGACGGCACGACGGTACTCGAGCCTGGCTGCCGATTGCGACCGGCGGATCTGGGCCTGATCGCGTCGCTTGGCCTCCCGACCGTTACTGTCAGAAAACCGCTAAGGATCGCGGTAATTTCCACCGGAAATGAGATCACCGAACCCGGCGATACTCCGCGATCCGGGACCATATACGATGCCAATCGCTACAGTATGATGGGATTGTTACGGCATTCCGGCTACGAGCCCACCGACGCCGGTATTGTCAAAGACGATCCCGAAGCCGTGGCCAGCACCTTGAACCGGCTAAGCCAAGACCATGACGCCATCGTCGCAACCGGTGGCGTATCGACGGGCGAGGCCGATTACGTCAAGCAGGCGGTCGAAGACATCGGCGGCAAACTGCATGCTTGGAGGCTGGCCATCAAACCCGGGCGGCCAGTGGCGCTGGGACAGATCGGCGACTGCGCTTTTGTCGGCCTTCCCGGCAATCCGGTCGCCGTGATCGTCACCTATTTGATGCTTGCGCGACCATTGTTGGCGGTCTTGGCTGGGCGTGTGCTGCCACCACTGAGGCCAGAGCCGGTAACCGCCGACTTCGACTATCGGAAAAAGCAGGGGCGCCGCGAGTATCTGCGGGTCTTGGTCTCAAATACGGACGGATTGCCGGTGGCGAAACGATTTCCCCGAGACGGCGCGGGCATCTTGTCTTCCGTCGTGGCCAGCGACGGGCTGGCCGTGCTGGACGAGGATGTCAAACAGATCCACACTGGCGATCGGCTGTCGTTCCTGCGCTGGTCGTCATTTGACTGACCCGTGCGGCACTTGCGCTGGCGCATCAGACAATCGACATTACTTGCTATGACTGCTGCACCCATCAAATTGCTGTACTTCGCCTGGGTACGTGACCGGATTGGCTTGGCTGAGGAGAGTGTTACCCCCCCAACCGAAATCACCGATGTGGCCGCGCTAATCGCTTGGCTCAAGACTCGCGGCCCGCGGTATGAGGCGGCGCTCAAAAACGACCGGGTCGTGCGGGTCGCTATCAATCAGCGTTTCGCAAAACCTGAAGATGCTATTTCTCCAGGCGACGAAATTGCCGTGTTTCCACCGGTGACCGGCGGCTGAGGCCATGGCCGTTCGCGTTCAGGCGGAGGATTTCTCGATCGAGGCCGAGATCGGCGCGCTGACGCGTGGCCGAACCACGATCGGGGGCGTTGCCAGCTTTATCGGACTGGTGCGTGACATGGCCGGCGGTGAGAGCATTCGGTCAATGACGCTGGAGCACTATCCCGCGATGGCAGACCAGATGCTGGCGGAGATCGAGGCCGAAGCCAAGCAGCGCTGGTCACTGGACGCCAGCTTGATCGTCCACCGCTATGGTCGCCTCAAGCCTGGAGACCGAATTGTTTTGGTGATTACCGCAAGCGCACATCGTGGCGATGCGTTCGAAGCATGCCAATTTCTGATGGATTGGTTAAAAACGCAGGCGCCGTTTTGGAAGAAAGAGGAAACCTCAACGGCAACACGGTGGGTGGAAGCAAGAGCCAGCGACGACGATGCCGCCGAACGCTGGCTCTCGGAAAAAACGAACGAATAGCTGCCCGCCGCCGGTCCTGATTTATTCGGCCGCGACTTCCTCTGGACGTGCCGCCGGTCGGACCGCTGTGGCGTAGTCTTGGATCATGGCCTCGCAAATCCGTCCGGGTGCCACCTTTAGATCATCGATCTGACCGACCGGCGTTACCTCGGCAGCCGAGCCTGTGATGAAGATCTCATCGGCGGCCGCCAATTCCTCCGGCATGATCGGCCTTTCAACAACCTCAATCCCTCGAGCGCGTGCCAGGTCGATCACGGTCCTTCGGGTGATCCCGTCCAGGAAACAGTCTGGCGTCGGAGTATGCAGCTTGTCGCCCATTACGAGGAAGATGTTGGCGCCCGTCGCCTCTGCCACGCGGCCGCGCCAATCCAGCATGAGAGCGTCATCCCAGCCTTCTTCCTCGGCGGCATGCTTGGAGAGGGTGCAAATCATGTAAAGCCCAGCCGCCTTTGCATGAACCGGTGCGCATTCCGGTGCCGGCCGGCGCCAGCTCGACGTCTTGAGGCGAATACCGCGCATCGCCGCTTCTTTGGAGAAGTAGCTCGGCCATTCCCAGGCGGCGATCGCCAGGTTGATGCGATTATGCTGGGCTGAAACACCCATCATTTCCGAACCGCGCCAAGCCACCGGACGGACATAGCCATCGACGATATTGTTGGCGCGCGCGACCTCCAAAGTCGCCCGATCGATCTCGTCGGCCGAATAGGGAATTGTGAAGCCCATGATTTCGCCTGATTTCACCAGCCGCTCTGAGTGCTCCGTCAACTTAAAGACGGCGCCGCCATAGACGCGTTCACCCTCGAATACACTGCTGGCATAATGCAGGCCGTGCGATAGCACGTGCAGGTTCGCTTCGCGCCACGGCACCAGCGACCCGTTGTACCAAATCCATCCATCACGATCATCAAAAGCGGCAATCGTCATCTCTGTGCTTTCAGAAAGTTAGTTTCGCATTGATAGAGACGATATTTTATGTCTCATCTTAGGACTAGGTCGTAACATTCAAGCTTGATATATGTCAACATCTATGACGTAAATTATTGCATGAAGACAATGAGCGATCACAAGACCGGTGCCAACCCGCTGTTTCTGCGCGATGAAGAACTGCGACAGGGCATAGAGCTGCTGTTTTACGCCTATCGCGACTTCACCGCCGAACCCGACGCCATCTTGGCCGAGCGGGGATTAGGCCGCGCGCACCACCGGGCTATCTACTTTATCGGCAGAAACCCGCAGATCACTGTGTCTGAATTGCTGGCGATCTTGAAGATCACGAAGCAAAGCCTTAGCCGCGTGATCAATTTGCTGGTCGATGAGAACTATGTCGAACAACATCAAGGCACGCGCGACCGCCGGCAACGCTTGCTGCAACTGACCGAGAAAGGCGAAGCGCTGGAGCGGGCGTTGACCGAAAACCAGCGCCGTCGCTTTGCCAGGGCCTATCGGCAAGCGGGCGCGGAAGCGGTCGAAGGGTTTCGCCAGGTGCTGCTGGGCTTGATCGAAGAGCCGCCCGACGAATATTTGGTTCAGACTGAACGGCGCACGGCCCGCAACTAGAGGCGATGCCTCGGGTACACTCCGGTCAGGGACAGATCATGCTAAATTGGCGGGAATGACCGACGAAGATCCGCATATACTCGTCATTGATGACGATCAGCGCTTACGGCAGTTGCTGCGCAAATATCTGTCCGATCGTGGCTTTATGGTCAGTTCTGCCAGCGACGCGGCCGATGCGCGATCGAAACTCGAATCGCTGACCTTCGACCTAATCGTCATGGATGTGATGATGCCGGGAGAAAGCGGATTGCAACTGACGGAATCGTTGCGCAAGACGTTGAAGACCCCGATCTTGCTGCTCACGGCGATGGGCGAGGTCGACGATCGTATCGCTGGTCTTGAAAGCGGCGCGGACGACTATCTTCCCAAACCGTTCGAGCCGCGCGAACTGGTGTTGCGCATTAACAGCATCTTGAGGCGCATTCCATCGTCAAAGCCAGACACCGGCCCGCTTCAACTTGGCCCGTTCCAGTTTGATCTGAGCCGGGCCGAACTGACCCAAAACGGCGCGATGGTCCACCTCACCAGCGGAGAGGCCAGCCTGTTGTCGGTCCTGGCGTCTCATCCAAATGAAACGCTGTCCAGAGAGTTTCTGCAGACAGAGGCCAATCTGGCCGGCAATGTCAGAACCGTTGACGTGCAAGTCACGCGGCTGCGGCGCAAGATCGAGCCTGACCCGAAGCTGCCGCGTTATCTGGTGACAATACGCGGCGCTGGCTATGTGCTGAGGCCGGATCTCTGATGGCGCTTACGGACCGAAACCATCCGACGGAAACGGCGCCGTTGGAACAGACCCCACCGCAGGATGCCGCGGCGGCGCCGGGGCAGGTCCAGTGGTTTCGCTGGCTGGCCTGGGTCCGAGTGATTATCCGCACGATCTGGAACGTCTATTGGGGTGTTTGGCGCTTCATATTCAGCCGATTGGGCCTTAAGCGTTATCTGCCGCGCACTCTTTTCGGCCGCGCGTTGATGATCATCGTGACGCCTGTCCTCCTGGTCCAGGCAATCGCTGCTTATTACTTCTACGATCGCCACTGGGATTCGGTGACGCTGCGCTTGTCGACCGCCGTTGCCGGCGAGATTGGCCTGGTGATCGAGGATTTTTATGCCAACCCCGATCCGATCGCGCATGCCGAGCTGTTCGAGCGGGTGGCCCGAAACCTGCAACTGATCGTCTCATACGACCGCCTTGCAACCCTGCCGGAGCAGGAACCGGCAGGCAGGTTCGAGATCTTGCAAGGACGGCTGACCCAAGAGCTTAGAGGTAGGCTTCGCCGGCAGGTCTACGTCAACGACGATTTATCGCCAGACTGGGTCGAGGTCCGCGTCGCCATGGACGAAGGGATCTTGAACATCCTGGTGCCCATCCGCCGCGTCTTCACCTCGACCAGCCAGGTTTTCATGATCTGGCTAACCGGCACAACGGTGATCCTCTTCACCGTGGCGATCGTGTTCATGCGCAATCAGATCCGACCAATCAGGCGGCTGGCCCGTGCGGCGGACCGTTTCGGCAAGGGCCGCGATGTCGGCGATTTCAAGCTGGAAGGCGCCATGGAGGTGCGCCAGGCCGCGACAGCGTTCCTGATGATGCGCAATCGCATCCACCGCCAACTGACCCAGCGAACGGAGATGCTGGCAGGCGTCAGCCATGATTTACGCACACCAATCACGCGAATGAAGCTGCAGTTGGAGATGATGGGCGATGGGCCCGATGTGGACGCCCTGAAAACGGACGTCTCTGAAATGGATCAGATGATCGATGGGTATCTGGCATTTGCCCGCGGAGAAGGTAGTGAGCAGACCCAGACGGCCGATCTCGGGCGTCTAATCGAACAGGTGTGCAACGGCGCCAGGCGGGAAGGATTGGATATCAGGCTGACGTCGACACAATCGCTGCGGATGCCCGTGAAGCCCCAGGCCATCCAGCGCTGCCTAGCCAACCTCGTCTCGAATGCCGGCCGGCATGGCAAACATGTCTGGGTCGGCGTCGAGGCCGGGCACGGTACGGTGACGATCACGATTGACGATGACGGGCCAGGAATACCGGACGAGCGGCTGGAAGACGTGTTCAAACCGTTCTATCGGCTGGATCCATCGCGAAACCCGACCACCGGTGGGACTGGTCTGGGCCTCACGATCGCCCGCGACATCGCGCGCAACCATGGCGGCGACATTGCTCTCAGCCGGTCGCCGCGCGGCGGCCTGCGCTGTGAGATTCTCCTGCCCGAATAGACAGAACCTAGGTGTAGAAATTTGGGTTGCACTAGGGTCGCGCCGGCCTTAGATATGCGGCCGGGTGCGCAGGGGCGCCTATCCCGCCGAAAGTCGTCTCACCTTGCCAAAATGACAGTCTCAGTTACGTGACCGTTGTCATTGCAAATCCTTGGGCCCGATCGGAGCGGGAAGCGGCCCAGAATGAGAGGATTGGTGATGGTCGGATTAATCAACCAGCTTAAGGCGCACGCTCGAATCCTGCATCGCGAGGCGACTGCGGGAAACGCTTCCGCTCTGGCCCGATTAGGTCGGTTGGCCGCATTCAAAGGGAAAACGCACGCCGAGACCGCTAACGCAGTCCGGCGCCGGCATTGCTTGACCGTGTTGGCCAACGAGCTTGGCTTTGACGGGTGGCCGGCATTGGCGCACGCGACCGTGGACGGTGAAGCAGCCGATTTCGGCACCTTCTTGCACCCGCCCAACGTCTGGGCGCACTGGAACATCTGGTGCGCAACCTATGAAGAGGCCAAGGCGATCCGCGAAGAGCATGGCGGCTACCTGCTTTGCTACAAGCACCAGTTTCTGGTGGTCGACGCGGACTATGTCGATACTATGGGTGTTCCCAGTACAGACCCCGATTGGGATCGCATCGGTCGAGACTGGGTGCGCCCGGCAGAAATCGAGGCTCGCGAGCGATTGTGCGAGAAACTGGCGCGCCACCGTCTTGGCGCTTTGGAATTTCGTCCCTCGTAGTCGGTCGAAGTGGAAAGGCGGCCGCTTGTCCTGTTTCAGTACATGCGGCCGCCGACCGGCACAGGCTGGTCGGGGCGAAGCATGACAACCTCGCCATCCTCATCCGGCACGCCTAGGACAAGTACTTCCGACATGAACTTGCCGATCTGTTTTGGCGGGAAATTGACCACCGCCAGTACTTGCCGGCCAGGCAGCGTCTCAGTGTCGTAGTGGCGAGTGACCTGGGCCGAAGTCCGCTTGGTGCCCACCTCGTCGCCGAAATCGATCGTCAGCTTCAAAGCGGGCTTGCGCGCCTCTGGATAGGGTTCGGCCTCCGTGATGACGCCGACACGAATATCGACCTTAAGAAAATCGTCGAAACTTATGGTCATGGACCCGCCTTGGTCAGGATTGAGCAGCCGCTGTCTAGCTCAGCCCGGTATGAGGCCGCAAAACAAAAAAGGGCCTCTCGCGGAAGCCCTTCTTTTGACGATCACTTGCGTCAGCAAATCATTTGATGCCTTGCATCGTCTGCTTGATCTCGTCCAGTTGCTCGCTGACGCGGGCGGACAAAACCTCGGCCGCTTCGGTGTTGGACTTGGCCACCATCTCCGAAACTTCCTTCATGTTCGCCAGCACCTTTTCGAAACCGTCCTTGGCGAGGTCGGCCTGCTGGGCGATCTTGTCTTGCGGCGCGCCGTTAGCCATCAGCTGCTGCATCGTGGAGGCCATTTCCTCCATGCTCTGCTTCAGCACATCGGCCTGACGCTTGGCCACTGCCTGAAGGCCTTCAACTGCCAACTTGTTAGCCTCGGCAACAGCATTCAGGTTCTTTCTCTGCGCCGCCATCATGGCATCGACATCGACACCCGGCACTTTGAAGTCACCGACGAACTTGGTTACGTCAACATCCCAAAAGGGTTTGAAATCTTGCTTGGCCGCCATTGTCTCATCCTCCTCCAAACGGTTTTGCTGCACTGCACAATGACTGGGATATATTGTCGCGGTCCAATCGCGTCAAGCGATTTTGTGCAGCGCAACAAAACCTATCAGTCGGAGGGTTCCTCTTGTCCGGGGTCGGTGTTCGATGCGTCATTTGACTCTTCGGCTCGCCCACGCCCGCGGCGCGGACGCCCGCGTTCGAACGTGTTGGCCAGCTGTTCTGCTTGCTCCAAACGCTTGTCCAGTGCCTTCATGGTTTTGGCCATGTCCTCGGTGTCGTCGCCACGCCAGACCCGCACGATATCCAGATAGATCAGGGCCAGTACGCGCACCTTTGCCATGCCGATGAGACCCTTGGCGGACATACCCGCAAGGTCGAGCATCAACTTCATGGAGCGCTCCAAAGCAGGCCCTTGGCAAAGGGCTGACAGCGGCTCTCGCCTCAGCCCCTCCATCACCGCCAAGATGCCAGCTCTGTGGTCTTGCAGCAGATCAAAGCGCCGCATCATGACATCGAAAAGACGATCGCGCGGGCCATCGTCTGGGTCGGCCGAACCCTCCGCGAGAACCGCGTCGTCAACCAACCGGCCGATCCCTGTCAAGATGGCTTGCCGATCCGGGATGACCCGGTGGACTTCCGCGACGGGCAATTTGGCAGCCGTTGCCACGCTCGCCAAGCTAACTGCCGACCAACCTTCTTCGCCGGCGAGCGTCAGGGCTGTCTTGATGACGTGGTCGGGAATATCGGCCTTTTTGACCATGATCGGCGTCCCTTCGATAGCCTGGTCGAATGGGCCGGATTCAGTGCTCCGGCTTATGCAGATATAGTCACAAGTCTACGGCGAACGAGGCGCAAGGCAAATGCGACTCAGGTGACATTGCAAACGAGACCACCTGTCAGCGTCTGCAGCTGATTAAACGAGATTCGAAACACAGCATTTGGCGTGCCGGCCGCGGCCCAAATTTCGTCGTGCCGCTCAAGATCCTGGTCCAACACGGTCAGCAACGGTTTTTCGTGGCCGACAGGCGGCACCCCGCCGATGGCATAGCCGGTTTCCTGGCGAACGAAGTCTGCATCGGCTCGGCCGAGAACATCGCCATTCAGTTCTTCGGCGATCCGCTTCGACAGCCCTCGTTCGTTAACCCGGTTTTCGCCGCTGGCGATGACCAGGATGGCGCGACCATCACGATTCGATTTGAAAACCAGCGATTTGGCAATCTGGGCAACCGAGCAGCCGATGGCTGCCGCGGCGTCTGCCGCCGTCCGCGTCGAGGCCGGAAAGGTCTGGACGGACGCTTTCACTTTCGCCTGGTCCAATGCAGCTTGAACCTTTGCCGCGCTTGCCGGTAGGTCGATCATCTCAGTTTCTTCGTGGGGCTGCCGGTATCTGACAATGGACACCGCTGCTAGCTGTCTAGCTCGCGCGCGCGGTCTGTGGCAGCGGCAATGGCACGATCGAAAATCGGCTGGATGCCCTTGTCAGCCATCAAGACTTTTAGCGCTGCCTCTGTCGTCCCTTGGGGACTCGTGACGTTACGGCGCAGCTCTGCTGGCTCCTCATCGGAGGCGTCGATCAAGGCTCCAGACCCAATAATCGTCTGCCGTGCAAGATGCATCGCCATTTCCGCTGAAAGTCCGGCCTTGGCTCCGGCTTCCGCCAGTGTTTCGATCAGCAGGAAAACATAGGCAGGCCCACCACCCGACAGCGCCGTCACCACGTCAATCAGACCTTCTTCCTCGACCCATTCAGTCAAGCCGACTGCTTCCATCAGATGTTGGCAAACTTCCCTTTGGGTGCGGGTAGCATCTTTGTCGGCAACAAGAACCGAGATGCCCTTGCCGATCGCGGCTGGGGTGTTCGGCATCACCCGAACGATCGCCGCATGCTCGCCAAGCGATTTTTGGAAATAGCCAAGCGTTTTCCCCGCCGCGATTGATAGAAACACGCACTCTGGCCGCACAAACCGTCGATACTGAACGATGGCCTCGTCCATATATTGCGGCTTCACGGCCAGCACGACCACGTCGGGCAAATCGGCCAAGCCGGCTATATCCGGCACATGCCTAACCCGGTAGTCGTCGGGAATATGATCAGGATTTGGCTCAACGACGTCGACGTGCTCGACCATTCCGGAGGATAGCCAGCCATTCAGCAACGCGCTGCCCATCTTGCCGCAGCCGACCAGGAGCAGCCGGTCAATCATCTCAAAATTCCCTCTTATGCCGAGGCAGGAGCGTTCGGTCAGGCCTCGGCGACGGTATCGAGAATTGCTGCCGCCACTGCGTCGCGGGCCGACTTGCCGCCCCAAATGACGAACTGGAAAGCCGGATACAGCCGTTCGCACTCGGTCAAGGCGATGTCGACCAAATCCTCCATCTGTTCCACACTCGCGCTTTGCGCACCGCGCAGAAGGATCGTCTGACGGAACATCGGAATCTGGTCTTCGGCATCGACATCGACATGTCCCAGCCAAAGACGCTCATTGATGATGGCCAGTAACTCGTAGACCGCACTCAGCCGATTCGGCGGCACATGCATGTCGTATTGGCAGGAGAACTGCATCGCACTGATCTCATGCTGCCAATAAAAGAACATGCGATAGGTGCACCAGCGTCCCGCGACCTCCACCAGCATCTCTTCGTTGCTGGCACGGTCAAACGCCCACTCGTTGGCGTTGACGATTTCCTCAACGATGTCGAGCGGGTTTTGCGTAAAACTGTGCGTCTCGAAAGCCTCAAGGCTCATAACTGCCCTCCTGCGCGCGGGGCAAGGTGACCCCTAGCCCGATGACCGTGACGCCCAAGAGATCGATCGGCTGATCCGACGGACCAAAATCGATATCTTGTAGAAGCCTCGTTACGGGCTACTACCAGGAGTACCGTGTCACACGAATTGGTCGGCGCGCAATACGAAAAGATAGTGAGTTTGTGATTTTTCAATGAAGTTATTTTGACTCCGCCTTCTTCGAAACTCGGCGGCGAGTTGGCGCCGTCTTCGTAGCACGACGACTGGTCGCGGGCTTCGAAGTAGTTTTTGCGGTCGATTGAGCAAGCTTTTCTTCCAAAAGAGCCAGGCGCTCGGCCAGTGTCTCTTGTTCGGCCCGGGCCTTTGCGGCCATCTCACGGACGACCTCGAACTCTTCACGGCTAACCATGTCCGACTTGGCTAGCACACGGTCGAACCGCTCGCGCATTTGCTGCCCGGCCTCGTCGCGCAAGCCGATAACCGTCCCGACCGCACCGGAAGCGACGCGCACCAAATCGTCCAAGACCTTGCTGTTTACTGTCATTACGGGCCTTCCGTCACTTTGTCGCACTATGGCGACGGGCCGCTCACGTTGCAACGCCTCAACCAGAGGGCTTATAAGGTCTTCCAACCGCCCCGTGGCAAGAAGGTTTCGCATATCTGATGATACTGGTCACCGGCGGCGCCGGCTTCATCGGCTCCAATCTGGTCGCCGCGTTGGAGGCACGCGGGCTCACCGACATTGTCGTATGCGACCGTCTTGGCCGGGAAGACAAATGGCGAAATATTGCCAAACGCGAACTCGCCGACCTGATCCATCCAAAGTCGCTGCTGGATTGGCTTGCCAAGAATGGCGATGTCGTCGAGATCATCTTTCATCTTGGCGCGGTCTCGGCCACGACCGAACGAAACGCCGACTTGATCGTTCGCCGAAACATAAGACTGCCGATCGATCTTTGGGATCACTGCGCCAAAACCGGAACCCGGTTCATCTATGCGTCTTCCGGTGCAACGTATGGCGATGGCAGCGCTGGGTTCAGCGACGATGCGACAATCGATGCGCTGGCACGGCTGCTGCCCCTGAACGCCTATGGTTGGTCAAAACACATGTTTGACCGGCGAGTGGCGAGGCTGCTGACAGAGGGCAAGGAGACGCCGCCGCAATGGGCCGGCCTTAAATTCTTCAACGTTTACGGCCCAAACGAATACAACAAGGGCGACATGCGCAGCGTGGTCAACAAACTGACACCGCTCATCCGGGCGGGCGAGCCGGCCCGGCTGTTTCGCTCCTACCACCCAGACTACGAAGACGGCGGACAGAAGCGCGATTTCATCTGGGTCGATGACTGTGTCGATGTGATGCTTTGGCTCTATGACAACCCCAGCGTCGATGGGCTTTTCAACGTTGGGACCGGAGAGGCGCGGAGCTGGCGGGATCTCGCCGAGGCGGTGTTCGCTGCCTTGGGCAAATCTCCTGAGATCGATTTCATCGATATGCCAGACGGCCTTCGCGAGAAGTATCAGAATTTCACCGAGGCCGAGATGGTCAAACTGCGCGCCGCCGGATACGACCGGCCATTTACCTCGCTAGAGGATGGCGTGCGGCGCTATGTGCAAGATTACCTGACCCAACCCGATCCCTACCGCTAGGCGCAGTATCACCCGATGTCGCTCTTCGCCCTCCCCTTCCCAGCGATCGATCCGGTTGCGTTCGAACTCGGTCCGCTGGTGGTACGCTGGTACGCACTGTCTTATCTGGTCGGCTTCGTACTCGGCTGGCGGCTGGCGATCTATTACGGCAAACGCTCGCCGATCAGGCCCAATGGCGACGACGCGGACGCCTTTATCGTCTGGGCCATCATCGGCACGATCCTGGGCGGAAGGATTGGGTACGTCCTGTTCTACAATCCCGACGTCTACGCCACTGATCCGCTGTCCGCGCTGCGTATCTGGGAAGGTGGCATGGCATTCCATGGCGGTTTAGCCGGCATGCTGATCGCCATGTATCTGTTCGCCCGCGTGCGCGGCTTTCACTTCCTGGCGCTGGGTGATTTGGTCGCGTCGGTCGTGCCGATTGGCCTGTTCTTCGGCCGTATTGCCAATTTCATAAATGGGGAGCTGTACGGGCGGGCCTCCGACGTCTCCTGGGCCGTCAGCTTCCCAACCGGCGGTGATCTTCCGCGCCATCCCAGTCAGCTTTATGAAGCGATTTTGGAGGGCCTGGTCTTGTTTATCGTCATGACCATTATGATGCGCAGCCAACGACTGCGGACGAGACCTGGCACAATCGGCGGCACCTTCCTGATGCTCTATGGTCTGTTCCGCTTCCTGGTCGAGTTTGTGCGCGAACCCGATGCACAGCTCGGCTTCCTCTGGTTTGGGGCGACCATGGGCCAATTGCTATCGCTGCCCATGATTGTGATCGGGTTGGCTCTGGTGATCTGGGCCAAGCCAGTACCCGTCGAAACGCCCAACCCCAAGCCGGCATGACTGATCTGCTGGCGCTGCTGCGTCGGCGCATTAGGGTTACCGGGCCGCTCACACTGGCGGAGTACATGGCCGAAGCCCTCGGCCACCCGACGCATGGCTACTACACGACCCGCGATCCTCTGGGCCGCGCCGGTGATTTCACGACCGCGCCAGAGATCAGCCAGATGTTCGGCGAGCTGCTTGGTCTATGGTGTGCGGACGCTTGGCTGCGTCTAGGGCGACCCGATCCGGTGCTGTGGATAGAGCTTGGCCCCGGGCGCGGCACCCTGATGAAGGACGCCTGGCGCGCCACTGGCCAAGTCCCCGGGTTTCACCGGGCGGTGCGCCTTTTCCTGCTCGAGACCAGCCCAACGCTTTGCGAAGTCCAAGGCCAAGCGCTCGCGCACTGCGAACCCGTCTGGATCGAACGAATGGCCGACCTGCCCGACGGACCGGTCCTTGCAATCGCAAATGAGTTCTTCGACGCCCTACCGATTCGTCAGTTTCAGCAAACGGACCGAGGTTGGCGAGAGCGCCTAGTCGATTGGGACGAGGCGAGCGGGAAACTTCGCTACGTGCTTGCCCCGAAGCCGGACCCAGCATCAACTCTGATCCCCGCGTCAATCTCAGCAGCGCCGGTAAACAGCATAGCTGAAGTCTCACCGGCTGCGGTATCGGTCACGGCCGAACTCAGCCACCGAATTACTCGGTTCGGCGGGGCTGCGCTAGTCGTCGACTACGGGTCGACAAGATCGGCGGCGGGAGACAGCTTTCAGGCCGTCAGAAATCACGAATTTGCCGACCCGCTTGTCGCACCTGGTGAGGCAGACCTGACATCGCATGTCGATTTTCAAAGACTAGCCGAAGTGGCAACGGAGTCAGGCGCCGTGGTCGAGGGACCCTATGAGCAAGGGGGCTTCCTGGCAGCCCTCGGTATCAATCAACGCGCCGAAATGTTGAAGGCTGGTGCTAACGACAATCAACGCGACGCTATCGACGCAGCGCTGCACCGCTTGACCTCGCGCAACGCAGATGCCATGGGCGAGTTATTCAAGGTTCTCACGGTCCTTTCAGCCAACTTGGCGTCGAACAACGGCGAAACATGATTACGCTTCCTCCCCTCAGCGATATCCCAGGTCTTCGCCATGGCTTTTTTGGTCGGAAAGACGGTGTGAGCGATGGCATCTACGACTCGCGAAATGTAGGCCTCGGCTCGGAAGACGACAGGTCGCTGGTTCTAGAGAACCGCCGGCAGTGCCAGGTGGATTTACGCGACGACGCCCCGCCTCTCGTTACTGTTCATCAGTATCACAGCGCAGACGTGATCCGTGTCGACCAGCCCTGGACATTGGAAGACACGCCCAGGGCGGATGCGATGGTGACCAATCGGCCAGGGATCATGCTCGGCACACTGGCGGCCGACTGTGCCCCGATATTGCTCGCCGATCCGGACACGCGTGTGATCGGCGCCGCCCATGCCGGATGGCCAGGCGCATTGAAGGGTGTGGCGGAGGCGACCGTCGATGCGATGGAGGCCCTTGGCGCAAGGGCCCAAGACATCGTCGCGGTCGTCGGCCCCCGAATCGGCGCGCAGTCCTACGAAACGGGGCCGGAATTCCGCGAGCGCTTTGTCAGTCATGATCCAAAATGTGCCGACCTCTTTCAGCCGGCTGAGCGACCCGGCCACAACTATTTCGATCTCGGTGGCTATGTGGCGCGCCGATTGGCGGCGCGAGGCGTCGAATCGGTCGTGCTCGCACCCCACGACACGCTGAGTGAAGAGGCCGATTTCTTCAGCTATCGCCGCTCCTGCCATCGAGGCGAGCCCGACTATGGCCGGCAAATGTCGGCCATTTTGCTGGACGATTAGGCGATGCCTTATCTCTGGATGCTCGGCGCCTTTTGCCTGATTGGGCTGCTGGCATTTTGCACGCCCGGACTTTTGTGACGTTTTTAAGATCATGCCGTTGAAAGGGTGACAGCGCGCTGATATACCCGGCGCGCGAACCGCCGCCCGACCCGCCGCCTTCCGCCGAGGCCCGCGCCCATGAAAATTATCGCCGGCAATAGCAATCGCCCTTTGAGCGAGGCTATTGCAGCCTATGTCGAAGTGCCGTTGTGCAAAGCCAGCATTCGACGCTTCTCCGACATGGAGGTGTTTGTCGAAATTCTGGAAAACGTTCGCGGCGAGGACGTTTTCGTCATCCAGTCGACCAGCTATCCGGCAAACGACAATTTGATGGAGTTGCTGGTCACAATTGACGCGCTGCGACGCGGATCGGCCCGGCGCATCACGGCGGTCCTACCCTATTTCGGCTACGCAAGGCAGGACAGAAAGACCAGCCCGCGCTCACCGATTTCGGCCAAGCTGGTTGCCAATCTGATCACCCATGCGGGCGCAGACCGCGTCCTGACCCTCGACCTGCACGCCGGCCAAATCCAAGGCTTTTTCGATATCCCCGTTGACAATCTGGTGTCAGCGCCGGTCTTTGCGCGCGACATTAAGGATCGCAGCAAGACCAATGGCGACCTCACCATCGTTTCCCCGGACGTCGGCGGTGTTATTCGCGCCCGCAACTTGGCACGTCGCCTGGACGCCGATCTGGCAATCATCGATAAGCGGCGAGAGAGGGCTGGCGTCTCGGAGGTCATGAACATCATCGGTGATGTCGGCGACCGCCGATGCCTACTGGTTGACGACATCGTCGACAGCGCGGGAACCCTTTGCAACGCGGCCGTTGCCTTGAGCGATGCTGGCGCGAGCGAGGTTGGCGCCTATGTCACCCACGGGGTCCTGTCCGGCGGTGCCGTCAGCCGGGTATCTTCATCGCCGCTGGATGAGCTTGTCACCACCGACAGCATCAAGGCCACCGAGGCTGTCCGCGTCAGCCAGAATACGCGGCAATTAACCATCGCGCCGCTGATTGGCGAGGCCATGAAACGCATCAGCGATGAGCGCTCCGTCTCCAGCCTTTTCGAATAGCCAGATCGACGTAACACGCCACTGGACGGCAGCAAAGACCGCTGGTATATAGCCGCGCCTCACCCACATGTGAGACCGAACGCCGACACCCCTGGAGGTCGGCGTTATTGCTTATGGAAATAGGAGAGATCCCATGGCCGAGACGGTTGAAATCGTCGCCGAGGTGCGGGAGCGAGCCGGTAAGGGGGCAGCTCGGGCCGTACGTCGTGAAAACAAAATCCCCGCCGTGATCTACGGCGACAAGAAGCCGCCCCTGACGATCACTCTGGACGGGCAAACGATCACCCAGCTATTGCGCGACCCTGCGTTCCGCAACCAGTTGTACAGTTTGAAGGTCGATGGCGATAAGCATCAAGTACTGGTCCGCGATCTGCAGCTGGACCCGGTACGCGATGAACCCATTCATCTCGATTTTTTGAGAGTCAGCCAGCGGACCGAGATCACGATCGAAATCCCGGTAAGCTTCGTCAACGAGGATGACTCGCCGGGCCTGAAGGCCGGCGGCGTTCTGAACGTCGTGCGCTACACCATTGAGGTGAGTTGTCGCGCAGACTCTATTCCGGAAGGCATCACGATCGACCTCACCGGAACTGAGTTGGGTGACTCGATCCATATCAGCTCCGTCACGCTGCCGGACGGTGTTCGACCCACGATTTCCGATCGCGACTTTACCGTGGCAACGATCGCCGCGCCTTCTGGCCTCAAAGCCGAAGAAGAAGAAGAGGCAGAATTGGAAGAGGGTATCGAGGGCGAGGAGCTCGAGGATACGGACGCCGAGGAAGCCGAAGAGTCTTCCGACGACGAGTAATCGAGCTTGGCCATGCCCGGCCTATTCCAACGGGCCCTTCGTCGCCTGCCCTCGAAGGGCCCTGGAGCTGGACCTCCGATGATCCTGATCGTCGGCCTAGGCAACCCCGGGCCGCGCTATGCCTACAACCGGCACAATATCGGTTGGCTGGCGCTCGACGACATCGCCAAGCGCCACGGGTTCGGCCCCTTTCGAAGCAAGTTCAAAGGGGTCGTTGCCGAAGGCCGGCTGTCCGGCGACAAGGCGCTGCTGCTAAAGCCGCAGACCTATGTCAATGAGAGCGGACGTTCGGTCGGCGCGGCCATGCGTTTTTTCAAGCTGACGCCAGACCGGGTGGTCGTGATCTATGACGAGTTGGATCTCGCACAGGGCAAATGCCGGGTTAAGAAGGGCGGCGGCGCAGGCGGCCATAACGGCATTCGCTCGATTGACCAGCATATCGGCCCTGACTTCTGGCGGGTACGGTTAGGCATCGGACACCCCGGCGCAAAGGACCGCGTGCGCGGTCACGTGCTCAGCGACTTCACGTCCGATGACGAGCAGTGGCTTGACCCCATGCTCGAAGCAGTCTCGACCGCCATTCCGCTCATGACCGAAGGCGAGCATGAGAAGTTCATGACCAAGGTCGCCTTGCTGACCAAACCCCAATCCAAGGCGCCGCAAGAACGGCAACCCACACATTAGAGACGCATCATGGGCTTTAACTGCGGCATTGTCGGTTTGCCGAATGTCGGGAAATCGACCCTGTTCAATGCCTTGACCTCGACCCAAGCCGCCGAGGCGGCGAACTACCCGTTCTGTACGATCGACCCCAATGTCGGCCGGGTCGGCGTGCCTGATGGCAGGCTGGACAACCTCGCGGTATTGGGCAAATCGGCAAAGATCATCCCAACCCAGCTAGAATTCGTCGATATCGCCGGCCTGGTGCGCGGGGCGTCGAAGGGCGAGGGCTTGGGCAATCAGTTCCTGGCAAACATTCGCGAAGTCGATGCCATCCTGCATGTGCTGCGCTGCTTTGAAGGCGAAGTGACGCATGTCGATGGCGAAGTCGACCCAGTACGCGATGCGGAGACGGTCAACACCGAATTGCTGATCGCCGATCTGGAAAGCCTGGAGCGTCGGCTTGAGGCCCAAACCAAAAAGGCAAGAGGCGGCGATAAGGACGCAAAGGCCCAAATCGGCCTGATGGAACGGGCCGTCAAGTTACTCGAAGACGGCAAACCGGCGCGCGACTTGGACATCTCCACCGAAGAGACCAAGCCGTTCCGCGAACTGCAATTGTTGACAGCGAAGCCGGTCCTCTACGTCTGTAACGTCGCAGAAGACGAAGCGGCAACCGGCAATCAGCACAGTAAAGCCGTTGAGTCTATGGCGGCGGATCAAGGCGCCGAACTTGTGGTGATCTCCGCTGCGATTGAGGAAGAACTGGCGCAGCTCGACGCCGAGGATGGGGCCGAATTTCTTGAAAGCCTTGGTTTGGATGAATCAGGGCTAAATAAGGTAATCCGCGCCGGCTATAGGCTGCTAGGCCTGATCACCTTCTTTACCGTCGGCCCAAAGGAAACGCGCGCTTGGACCGTCACCAAGGGAGCGACGGCGCCGGAGGCGGCAGGTGTCATTCATACCGATTTTCAACGCGGCTTCATCCGTGCAGAAACGATTGATTATGGCAGTTTCGTTGATTTAGGCGGCGAGACAGCCGCAAAAGACGCCGGCAAAATGCGTCAAGAGGGCAAGGATTACGTAGTTCGGGACGGCGACGTTTTTCACTTCCGTTTCAACGTCTAGGTTTCAACCACGGCTTGGGTTTACGCTAGCGCCATGGTTGCCTTAACCCAAAAACAGCGAGCCATCGCAGATGGCGCGAAGGGCGAGGGCCCAGCCCTCGCGATGGAAATCGTTGCCAAAGCGGCCCGGCTTCTGGGGGCAGAGAAACTAATCCCCGTGGCATCCACCCATATCGATAGCTGCCTTTATCATGGCGACAGCGGCGTTGTATTCGCCGAGCGCCTGGTGGGCGGCGGGGCCAAGGTCGCAGTGCCAAGCAGCCTAAATGTGGGGGCGCTAAACCTGTTGCGCCCAGGACAAGACCGCCTTGACGACCATCGTCGCGAGATGGCCGGTCGGCTGATGCAGGCGTATGAGGCGCTGGGATGCCGGCCGAGTTGGACATGCGCGCCATACCAGGTCGGGCATCGCCCCGCCCTAGGCCAGGATGTGGCCTGGGGCGAAAGCAACGCGGTTGTGTTCGCCAATTCCATTCTCGGCGCCAGAACCAACCGCTATGGCGATTTCCTCGACATATGCTGTGCGGTGGCCGGAGCAGCGCCGGCTTGCGGGCTGCATCTGCCCGAAAATCGTCGCGCAACAGTCCTCGTCAACACGCACGGGCTTTCGGACGAATTGAAGACAGCGGAAACCCTCTACCCGGTGTTGGGTGCCTGGCTGGGACGAACAGTCGACAGCGCCGTCGCAGTTATCGACGGCCTGCCGCAAGATCTGACCGAAGACAGTGTGAAGGCTATGGGAGCCGCGGCCGCAGCAACCGGAGCGGTCGGACTATTCCACGTCGCGGGTGTCACACCGGAGGCGCCTACGGTCAGCGACGCGCTCGGAGGTCGGCAGGCGGCCGAGACAATCGCTCTGACGCCCACGATGCTGGCAGCAGAAAGAGATCTGCTTTCGACCGTTAACAGCGGGTCGATCGATGCCGTGGCATTAGGCAGTCCGCATTTCTCGCTGTCAGAATTCACGGCTTTCGAGAGAAAGCTCGCAGACCGCAAAGTGGCTATCCCGACCTATATCTGTACGGCCCGCGAGACGCTTGAGGCGCTTGGTTCAAGAGCAACGGCCTTGGAAGAAAATGGGGTGATACTTGTCGCCGACACTTGTGTGGTGGTGACACCAATCTTGGCGGATATTGCGGGTGTCCTGATGACCAACTCCGGAAAGTTCGCGCACTACACACCGGCAAACACTGGCTACCAGGTAATGTATGGCAGCCTGGCAGATTGCGTGGAAAGCGCGGTGTCCGGGCGCCCAGTCAGGGACGAGCAGCTTTGGCAGTAGAAGCCAAGATGCTTATCTCCGGGTCCGCGCGTGGGCCTGTGCTTCGGCTCGACAGACCGATCAGCTTCTGGGGTGGTGTCGACCCAACTACCGGGCGAATAACCGACCCTCGACACCCCCAACATGGTCAAGAAATTGCCGGAACAGTGCTGATGGTACCGGCCACTGTAGGGTCTTCGTCATCCTCGGCGGTTTTACTCGAACTCATCTCGCAAGATCGTGCGCCGGCTGCCATCCTAGTCGGCCATCGCGACGCGATCTTGTGCCTGGGCGCAGTCGTGGCCAGAGCAATGACATGGCAGGCCCCACCAATCGCAGAACTTTCATTCGACTATCAGCGCCTCTTTCGGACCGGCACCACCGCCTGGTTGACAGACGACGGCATCTTGCAGGAAACACCTTAGTCCCACATCTGCCGCATCCATTAGTGAGAAAGTCACTTACCATGTTGAAGACCGACCGCGTCCATCTCACCGCCGAAGACGGCCATAAGTTTTCCGCCTACACGGCGTCACCGCCGGGCGAAGCCAAAGGCGGCTTGGTCATTCTTCAGGAGATTTTCGGCGTCAACCATCACATCAGGAATGTCGTCGATGGTTTTGCGCGCGACGGTTACGCTGCGATCGCGCCCGCAGTGTTCGATCGTGTGCAGGCGGACTATCAAGCGGACTATGAACCGCAGGCCGTGGCCGCAGGTCGCGAGGTAGCCATGGCGCTGGGCAGCGAAGGCCCCTTGAAAGATATCGCGGCTGCGATTGAGGCTGTGCGGCAATACGGTCAGGTTGGTGTGGTCGGTTATTGTTGGGGCGGAACGTTCGCCTGGCTATCGGCCACGCGTCTCAAGCCGGCGGCGGCCGTAGCTTACTACGGCGGGCGCATCCCCGATCTTGTTGACGAACAACCAAGCTGCCCAGTCATCATGCATTTCGGCGAACGCGATGCGCATATCCCGATGACGTCCGTTGAGACCGTTCGCCAGGCCCATCCGGACATCCCGATCTACACCTACCCGGCCGACCATGGTTTCAATTGCGACGAACGGGCCGAGTACGATGCGGCCAGCGCCAAGCTGGCACGTGAGCGCACGCTTGAGTTCTTGGAACTTCACATAAGCTAAAGGGCGCCGGCGGATTGCTGACCCGCCGACGCCCCTCGACTATGCCGCCTCGCTTACACCGCGATCGCCAATCGCGAGCTCATCGCCCTTGACCGAGATCGGCACCGTCTCGCCATCGACGATCTCGCCCTGCAGGATCGCCTCGGCCAGTGGGTTTTGCAGCGCACGCTGGATCACCCGCTTCAAAGGCCTCGCGCCATAGATCGGGTCATACCCCGCATCGGCCAGCCACTGCTTCGCATCGCCGTCAAGCTCGAGCGTGATCTTGCGATCGTCCAGCAAGGCCTGCAGATGGCGCAGCTGGATTTCAACAATCGCCGTCATGTTGTCGCGTGACAGGCGGCTGAACACGATCATCTCATCAAGCCGGTTGACGAATTCCGGCCGGAAATGGGCACGGACCTCCATCAAGACCTTTTCGCGGGCTACAAAGTCCTCGCCCTCGGCCGCCGCCAAATGTTCCGAGCCAAGGTTAGATGTCATAATGATCAGCACATTGCGGAAATCGACCGTCCGACCCTGGCCGTCCGTCAGACGGCCGTCGTCCAGCACCTGCAACAGCACGTTAAAGACGTCCGGATGGGCCTTTTCGACCTCGTCGAACAGGACGACCTGATAGGGTCGCCGGCGGACCGCTTCGGTCAGCGCCCCACCCTCGTCATAGCCGACATAGCCAGGCGGCGCGCCGATCAGACGGGCGACGGAGTGCTTTTCCATGTATTCCGACATGTCGATGCGCACCATGGCGTGCTCGTCATCGAACAGGAACGCGGCCAGCGCCTTGGTCAATTCCGTCTTGCCAACGCCAGTGGGGCCAAGGAACATGAAGCTGCCAATTGGCCGGTTCGGGTCTTGCAAACCCGCCCGCGCACGGCGCACGGCGTTGGAGACGGCCTCGACGGCTTCCTCCTGGCCCACGACACGCTCGGTCAACACCTGCTCCATACGCAGCAGTTTCTCGCGCTCGCCTTCCATCATCCGGTCGACCGGGATGCCGGTCCAGCGGGAGACGACCGAGGCGATATCCTCGTCGCGCACTTCTTCTTTGACCATCGCATTCGAACTTAGCTGATCGGCCTCCTCAAGCTGTTCCTCCAGCTCGGGGATGACCGAATAGGTCAGCTCACCCGCACGGGTCCAATCGCCGGAACGCTGCACCTGCTCCAGTTCCAACCGCGCTTGTTCCAACTGCTCCTTAAAACGCTGGGACGAGTTCAGCTTTTCCTTTTCAGCCTGCCAGCCGGCCGTCATCTCGGCGGATTCTTGCTCAAGCTCCGCCAATTCGATTTCCAGCTTCTCCAGCCGATCCTTTGAGCCGCGATCGGTTTCCTTCTTCAAGGCCTCGCGCTCGATCTTAAGCTGCACGACCCTCCGGTCGAGTTCATCGAGTTCTTCGGGTTTGCTGTCGACCTCCATACGGATTCGGGACGCCGCCTCGTCCATGAGGTCGATGGCCTTATCCGGCAGGAACCGGTCGGTGATGTAGCGGTGGCTGAGCGTCGCGGCTGCAACGATGGCGCTGTCGGTGATGCGCACCCCGTGATGCAGTTCGTACTTCTCTTTGAGACCGCGAAGGATCGAGATCGTATCTGGCACAGTCGGCTCGTCGACCACGACCGGCTGGAACCGGCGGGCAAGAGCGGCGTCTTTTTCGACGTGCTTGCGATACTCGTCCAGCGTTGTGGCACCGACACAATGCAATTCACCGCGTGCCAAGGCTGGCTTCAGCATATTGGACGCATCCATCGCGCCCTCCGCCTTGCCCGCACCAACCAGCGTGTGCATCTCGTCGATGAACAGGATGATCTCGCCGGCGGCCGCCGAAATTTCCTCCAGCACCGCTTTCAAGCGCTCTTCGAACTCGCCGCGATATTTTGCGCCTGCGACCATCGCCCCAAGATCAAGCGCGAGCAGCTTCTTGTTCTTCAAGCTCTCCGGCACGTCGCCATTCACGATGCGCGACGACAAGCCTTCGGCGATCGCCGTCTTACCAACGCCGGGTTCGCCGATCAGGACCGGGTTGTTTTTGGTCCGGCGCGACAGAACCTGCATAGTCCTGCGGATCTCGTCGTCACGACCGATCACCGGGTCCAACTTGCCCTCGCGCGCCTCTTCGGTCAGGTCGCGAGCAAATTTCTTCAGCGCATCATAGCCGGCCTCGGCATTTGCGCTGTCGGCGGTCCGACCTTGACGCAAATCGTTGATGGCCGTGTTTAATGCCTGGGGCGTCGCCCCGGCGTCGTTGAGCGCCTTTGCCGCTGCACTGCCTTTGGCCATGGCGAGTGCAAGCAACAGCCGCTCGGCCGAAACATAGCTATCGCCAGCCTTCTCCGCCAAGGTCTCGGCACTCTTCAAGGTCTGGGCCATCTCGCGGCCCAGATAAATCTGGCTGTTGCCGCCCTCGACCTTAGGCAGCTTGTTCAGCGCCGCCTCGACCGAAACGAGCGCCTGCTTGACATCGCCGCCGGCTGCCCGGATGAGGTTAGCCGCCAGGCCCTCCTCGTCGTCGAGTTGGACTTTTAGTAGATGTTCAGGCGTGAGCTGTTGATGGCCCTCACGCAGGGCCAAGGTTTGGGCCGCTTGCAAAAAGCCGCGCGACCTCTCGGTATATTTTTCAAACTCCATTCGTTCATCTCTCCAGTGTTTTGACGAACCGCCCTCTTCGAGGCACGCGTTCGTTCTCGACCCACAAAAGTGCAATCCTGGAAGGATCTTATCTGATTTGGGTTGTCACAAGCCCGCTCGCAAGAGTTCGCAAGCGCGTGATTTCACTTGCCTGTTACAGTCCGCGAGTGGTCTGTCATCGCCGGACGGCCCATGTCGAATTGAACGTTCAATTCGGAGTGCCCTTCATGCTCAATCTTTCGCGCCGCCAAACCATCGCGTTCGCCGGTGCCGTCGCAGTGCTGCTTGCCGCGCCTCCCGCCTTTTCAGCGCCCAGGTCCAACCTTTGGCCGCGCTGGCAGGCGCATAACCCCAGTTCGTCACGTCGCGTGGACCACAGCGCGTGGGATGGTTTCCTGAATCAATACCGACATGTGGGCAGCGACGGAGTTGCACGAGTCGCCTACGCCTCCGGTTCCGGCACCGGAAGGCAAGCGATCAATGCGTATCTGGACCAATTGGCGGGCACGCCGGTGTCGGATCTCAGCCAGCCAGAACAGTTCAGCTACTGGGTCAATATGTACAATGCCCTCACGGTAAAGACGGTACTGGACCATTTTCCGGTTGCCTCGATCCGGGATATCGATATCTCGCCAGGTTTGTTCTCCAATGGTCCGTGGGGTGCCTCACTAATCACGGTGGAGGGCGTGAACCTGAGTTTGGACGACATCGAGCACCGCATCCTGCGCCCCATCTGGCAAGACCCAAGGATTCACTATGTCGTCAATTGTGCGGCTATAGGTTGCCCCAACTTGCCAGCGCGTGCCTTGCGACCGACGACCAACGAGCAGACCCTCGGCGCGGCCGCAACCGCTTACGTCAACGATCCGCGCGGCGTTGACGTTGAGTCCAACGGTCTGACGGTGTCACGGATCTACGATTGGTTTGCCAGTGATTTCGGCGATCTGCGCCAACATCTCTCGCGCTATGCGCAAGGTCAGCGAGCACAGGCGCTCGCAAATGGGACACGTATTGCCGGCTACCGCTACGACTGGGCGCTCAATCAAATCGGCGGCCAAGGGTAACCTCGCGATTGACAACCATGATCGCCGCTGCCCATAAGCGGCGATCATGAGTACCAATGCCAAAATCACCGCGATCCGGGTCCACCCGGTCAAGAGCCTTTCCGAACGAGATCTCGAAACGGCAGCCCTAACCGTCGGCGAGGGTCTGGCCAACGATCGCCGCTTTGCGATTTGTCACAAAGCTAGCCGGTTCGATCCAACCGCGCCGACCTGGCAGCCAAAAAGCCAGTTCTTGAACCTGATGCGTCACGAAAGGCTCGCGCAGTTGGAAAGCTCCTTCGACCCCGACACAGGCGAACTGACCCTGTCGCGGGACGGACGAACGGTAGCAAAGGGTGACATAACGACGCCGCTAGGCCGACAAGTGATCAATCAGTTTCTGTCCGCCTTCGCGGGGCAAGAAGCGCGGGGTTCGGCTAGGCTGGTCGAACTCGCCGAAGGTAGTTTGGCGGACCGCGACTCTCCTTTCCTGTCCATCATCAGCGAAGCGACGGTCCGCGATATCGAACGGGTGGTCCGGCAAAAACTCGATCCGAAGCGGTTTCGCGGCAATCTATTGATCGATGGAACCGAGCCTTGGGCCGAGTTCGAGTGGGTCGGCAATAAGTTCTCGGTCGGCTCGGCAGAGTTAGAAATCATCGAGCGGATCGGTCGCTGCGCGGCGACGAACGTCAATCCGACGACAGCCGAACGCGATGCCAACATCCCAAAGGCGCTATTAGATGGTTTCGGCCATGCGGATTGCGGCGTGCAGGCGATCGTGACGAAGGCCGGAACGATCCGACTAGGCGATGCGATGACGCCGGCTTAGAGCCCGAGCCCAAAGGGCAAATAGAGCGCTAGACCTGGGAACAAGGCGATCGCCGCTACGGTCGCGATCATCAGCAGGATGAATGGCCAAACCCCGGCCGCCACTTCACCGATACTGGTCTTGGCGACCGATTGAATGACATAGAGGTTCATGCCGACCGGTGGCGTGATCAGGGCCACCTCGATCATGATCACGAAGAAGACGCCGAACCACACCGGATCGATACCGATCGGTGACAGGGCCGGCGCTAGGACCGGCACCATGATCAACATCATGGCCAATGATTCCAAAAACAGCCCCATCAACAACAGAACCAGCGCAACCAAGGCTACGAAGACGAGCGGGTCCGACGCATAGGCAATGATCGCCTGCGAGATGTCGTACGGTATCCGGTACAGCGTGATCGCATGACCGAACAGCTTGGCACCGGCAACGATCAGCAGCACCAGGACCGTCGTTTTCATCGCCGCAAAAACGGCCTGTTTAAACAGATCCCAGGTCATCGTTCGCAAAATTACGACCGTAACAAAAATCGACAGGCCAAAGCCGATGGCGGCAGCCTCTGTTGGCGTGAAGGCCCCCGCATAGATCCCCGCGACGATAGCGATGGCCAGCAGTGCGGACGGCAAGGCCCGTCGGGTGGTCGATAAACGCAGGGCCCAAGTTGCCTTTTGGCTTGGCCGGTAGTCAGTCGATAGACGGACATAGATCATCGAGAAACCGCAGAAGAGGACGATGAGAATGAGGCCCGGCCCAATACCGGCCAAGAAGAGGTCGATGACGGATTGCTCGGTAATGAACGCGTAAATGATCATTGGGATCGACGGCGGTATCAATATTCCGAGCGTACCGGCAGCGGCCAACAGGCCGAGCACGAGGCGGCGCGGATAGCCGCGCTCCACCATCTCAGGGATTGCTACCGTGCCGATCGTCGCGGCCGTGGCGACGGAAGATCCGGAAATCGCGGCAAATAGGCCGCACGAGACAATTGTGGTGACCGCTAGACCGCCTGGCCAGTGCCCTACCCAAGCTTGCACCGCGGCAAACAGGTCGTGCCCGACCCCACCCTTCAGCAGGATGTTCGACATCAACAGGAACAATGGGACGGCCAAAAGGACGAAACTATCGACCGAAGACAGCAGCGTCTGCGGCACGATCAGCAAAGAGAAATCCGCAAAGAACAGCAATCCGAGACCCACTGCCCCTAGTGCAAAGGCAACCGGCACACCGACCAACAGCAAAGTCACCAAAAAGAGCAGTGTGAGCAGAAGGGTCACGGCTGGGCCGTCTCCGGGTCGGGCACAGGCCCGCCCGACACCAGGCGCAGCAGTTCGACGACCGCCTGCAGCCCGACCAGCACGAAGCCGGCCGGGACAGACGCTTCGGAAACCCAAGCCGGCAGGTTCAGCATCGACCCCGATGTGCGATCGCGGTCGAACGAGTCGACAGCGATGTCCACGCCGTACCAGATGGCCACAAGACATAGCGCCAGAACCACGATAAGCGACAGTATCTCGGCCCAGCGGCGAGCTTTGGCCGGCAACTGCCGGGTCAGCACCGTAATCCTGATATGCTCTCGTCGCCTCAACAGTGCGGCCACTGCCAGATACGTGCCCCAGATCAGGCAAAGCTGAGCCAGCTCAGCAGCCCAAATGGTAGGTTCGACAAAGAGATACCGGGCCACAACCTCGTAGACCAACATCGCGCCCGCTGCCACGAATAGCCAAGCGCCGGCTGCGGCACACCATGAGGTCAAACGATCGATCCGCGCAAAGAGTACCTTACTGTCAGCCGCCATGCGTCTCATTCTCGATCTTGACCGACCGCTTGGTGAGTTCCGACCCGAAGGCGCCGAAGATGGCCGAACTAATCACGGATCGCGAGTGAATTTCGGTCAGCGCAGCGAATCTCAGCCTCACTTTCCCGCCATCGGCGATCAACCCTCGTCATTAAATTGATGAAAAATAGACTCAAACGCTTGTCTCATAGTGTTATCGCTTTATAGTTGCGATTGCGGGGGTAGTCGTTTTGCTAGGAGAGCGATGCAAATGGTAAGCTGGCCTGCATCTATTGCGTTGTCTTGGCTATGGGGCCTGGGCTTCTTTTTCTCGATCCATTTCGCCTTCAGTTACGGCGTTGTGGGATTGGTTCTGTTCGCCCTACCCAATGCGCTGGGTCTGTTCCTGTTCGGCCTTTTTGTCGGGCGGATTGGCGACGGGGCGTCCATCAGGCGTTGGATTGAGACCGCGTTTTCTCGATACGGAACGATCTTCGCGCTCTATCAGCTCGCTGCACTGTCCCTGACAATCTTCGCGCTGATGGCCTATTTGGCGCTGCCGGCGGGTGTCGAACTGCCGCTGGCCGTGGGTTTCGCAGTCCTTGCTATCAGTGTGTTCGTCGCTGAGGCGGTCGGATTTCCGCGTATTCGGTTCCTTCATGCGGGCCTACTTGGCCTGTTTGTCTTGCTGGCGCTGGCGCTTTATGCGTTGGCCTCCCCCTCAGACGCACCCAGAGCGCCGGCATCGGGATTGGGTGACGGAGAATTTCTGTCCTATTTGATCCCCTTGACCGTAGGACTGCTGTTCGGCCCATGGATGGATTTACAGCAGTGGCAGCGCGCGGTCGCGGTCGCGGAAAGCGGCCGTTCAGTGGCGCACGCCTTTGCCCTCGGCGCCAGCATCTTTTTCCTGATCTTGATCGCGACCGGCAGTTTAGGGTTGTGGTTGGTTTCTCCGGAACTGTCGGTTGCCCCCGCCCCGATCGATGGCTGGGTACACGCCGAATCCGTCGTGGCAATCGCATTGTCCGGCGCCGGCAGCAATCTCTACCTCACCATGTTCAGCCTGATGGCGATGATCGCCGTGCTGACGACGTGTGACAGCGGTTATCTGGCCCTGCGCTGGTTTCTCACCAAAACCGAACAGTCCGCCAATAACCCGATCATGGCGCTTTTGCCGACCGGCTTGATCAAATCGCCTCTACCGCTGATCACGCTTGCCTTTGTCATCGCCGCCGTTGGCGTTGCCGGATCGCTGGAGCTAGAGCATTTCATGGTCCTGTTTGCGACCATATTCCTTGCCTACTCTATCGCGTTGAGCATTCAGGCCGCAAAACGCCTTACCCCCATGAGCCCGCCCGCCCTATTGCCAATGGCTGGGCTGGTATCTCTTGGGCTGATGTCGATCGGGTACTTCGAGCACGTCCACATCTTGATGATCGCCAGCGTCTTGGTTCCGCTAGCCGCCGCTCTGATCTGGCTTCGCAAGGGAACGGATGCCAAAGCTGGCAGCGAGCCTGAAGGCGGAGACAAAACTGGGAGCGGACCGACGCCGACACTGCCGGCAGCCGGTGCTGCCAACGGAACTGCCGCAGCGGCTAGTAACGGCGCAAACGGCAGTGCGGTGGCCGTTGGCAATGGCGCAAATGGACATTCGGAGATTTGGCATGCCGACGCCGATGCACTTACCGCCTTCGACCATGGCCCCGTGAACGGCAATAGCAGCATGAAGGACCGGCTCACCGACCTGACCGGGTGGTTCGACAAGAAGTGGTTCACGATCGAGGTCGTACCGACTTACGGCGATACCAATTCGGTCGGTAACGTATACTTTGCGAGCTATGTCGGCTGGATCGGTAAGACGCGCGAGCTGTTTTTCCGGCACTGCATGCCGCATTTCGATATCGACAAAACGCCCTATTTCATCCTGACCCGCAACTTCAATCACAAGTTCAAGCGAGAAACCAAGGAGTTTGAAGCCCTTACGGTTAGATTGAAGATCGAAAGCTTCAATCGCAAGTTTGTGAAGTTACGGCATGAAATCCGCGACGCCATGAATCAGATGATTGGAGAAGGTGAGCAAACCCTTATGTTTGTCGAAACGAACGATTATCGTCTCATAGACATCCCGGGAGATGTCTATAATGCTTTCATTCCTCATGCTTGAGCAAAGAGCGAATCACCCATGTTGAGATTGCTGCAAACGGCCCGCGCAGAGTTACCGAGGACTGCCCCGCTCCCAGATGCGAAGCGGGCCTTGATACTCGGCGTTTCGTCCCCGAGGTCTTTGGGCTTCGCCATCGGCGAAAAAATGCAGGAGCGCGGCTGGGACACAGTATTGACCACAAGACGGTCGAAAGAGCGGCAAGCGTTTCGCAATCACCGGCTCGTACACTTCGATTTTCCCAAGTCGACAGGCGGCATCAAGAATGTCGAGAATGTCGATGGTTTGGTCTTCTGCCTAGGCAGCACGATGATCAGCGAGAAGGGCTCGGGCCTTTCCGGCGTATCGCTGGAAAACTTCGTTCACACGCTGTCGGTAAGCTGCTTTGCGTTCATTCAGATTGTCCGCGAGATGAGCCAGCGAGAGGACCGGCCGAACTCGGTCGTGGCGCTGTCTTTCCTTGGCGGCGAGCGTGTCGTTCCGGGCTATGAAATGATGGGTGTCGCCAAGGCTGCTTTGGAGCAAAGCGTGCGGACGCTGGCCTATGAGCTTGGCCCGATTGGCATGCGTGTGAACGCCGTGTCGGCCGGCGCGGTTTCGACGCCGTCCGCGAGGGTCTTGCCGAACTTCCGGCAGGTTCAAGCGGCGATCGCGTCACGCACTTTCATTCGCCGCAATGTCGTTGCGGACGATGTTGCCAATGCCGTTGCCTTCTTGCTGAGCGAGGAGAGTGCGGGCATGTCGGGCGAAATCATGCAGGTCAATGGCGGCCTGCGCCACAGCTTGAACCTCATCCACTAGCTGCCATTCGCAGATAGGCCGGTCAGTTCGCCTCGCGCAGCGCCTGGGCGGCATCGTAGACCTGCTGGCCTAGGTCGCCAGCAGTGGCGAGATAGTCCTCGATAACGGGCTGTGCTGAGGCGCGCCATTCCACCATTTCGGCGTCGGTCGGCTGGTAGATCGTCATGCCATTGGTGGAGGCGGCATCGAAGGCAGCAGCCTCGATCTGGGCTATCTCATCGCGCACTGCGGATTCCGCATTGCGGGCAGCGGTCTCGATGATCGTGCGGTGGTCCTCGGGAAGACTCTCCCAAAACTCCTCATTGATGACCACTATAAATTCCGCCACCGCGTAGTTTGTGGTCGTGACCGTGTCCATGACGTCCCATAGGTTGCGGGACTGAACGCCCGAAATACCCGTCATGCCAATATCGACCGTGCCGCGTTGATAGGCGAGAAACTGTTCCGATCCGGAGATCAGGCTGGGCGCGCCACCCATGGATTCGATCCAATTGCCCAGTGTACGGCCGAACACCCGCACGCGGCGGCCTTCGAGATCATCCGGTCTGGCGACCGGCGCATCGTTGGACAGAAACACCGACCCGCCGAAAGGCTGCCACCACAGGACCCGCGCACCATTCGCTAAGATCGCATCGTCGACGAGCTGTCGAACCTGGCTGTCCGGGCCGGTTGCCGCCCTCACCAACGGCTCACTGTCGAACATGAAGGGGACATAGAAGATGTCGACTGCGGGAATATCGCCTACGTAGCGCGTAAGCGAGGCCGTACCCATTTCGATGGCCCCGGAGCTGACTGCCTGCGGTACCTCTGAATCGCGATAGAGTTGGGCCGAATCGAAGATCTGAACTTCGATCTCGCCGTTGGACGCCGACTCCACCTCCTCTTTAAACATCAATAGGTTCTGGCCGATATGGTTGGTCAGGGGGAGTTGGAGGGTGATGCGCAGGACTGTTTCTTGGGCTGACGCCGACGCGGCGACCGCCAGTACAGCCAAGATCGAGACCGCGAAACACCGCAAAGGCTTCACAAATGCGCACTTACTCATTTTCTCACCGGTCGAACAGGATTGACAGTGGCCACCATCTAACGCACTCCCAAGAACGATAGATCGCGCATCATGTAACCAGTCATGAGCGCATTGTGAGCCAAGTTCCGGACAGCTGCGTCCATGTCGTCAACAGGCCTTTCAATGGCCAGCACAAGCGCGGCCGGTCTGTCGCCGACCACATAGGTTTGCGCAGTGCCCCCGGTTAGTTCGGCGAACGTTTCATCGGTCATGCCTGACCTCTGCTCCTGCCAGGCGTTGAGAAGAGGAAGAGCCAGGGCCTCGGCGGTCGCACGGTCTGGATAAACAAGACCCACTACCGTGTAGTCGGTTTCACCCGTCGACAAGTCGGCCAGGGCGCCAAGCTGCCACGGCGGCAGACCGATGTCAGGGAGCTCCGTCACGGCATTTCCCGCTATCACGTTCGCAGTCGGATCGAATGCCGGCCACGGAACTGGCCAGAGCATGGCCTGAATCAGCGACGCGTCAGCCCATCGCTGGTCGTCTAGTACCTCCAGAAGCACCTGGACATTGGGCACGTCTGCTAGCGTTTCCCCGGTCGATTCGGCCACCGCCTCAACCGGCCCCCAGGCTGGCGCGTAGAGCAACACCGAGCCGTCAGACGCTATTCTTGCCGAACGACCAAGTTGACCTCCAAACGGATTGGCCGGATCGCGCGCGTCAAGGTCGATGGCCATATCTTCGCCGCGGCTAAGGGCTGACCAGGTGCCTAGCTGCATCGCCTCGTAACCACCAACCATCAAGGCTTGTTTTGCGGCGATCAAATCCTGAAAGTCTGCCAACCGCAGCAAGACCAACTGGCTTGGAAGTTGATAGAGATGCAACATTGCGGCGATGCGGTCGGGACCGAAGCCCACCCTGCTCTCCCACTCGCCTTGCAGACCTGCGGGAACTGCCTCGCCGATGTCACCGCCCAGACCATACAGACGGCGATAAGCTCGCGCCAAAGGCCGACCGCTCAGCGGATCCTGAGCCAGCGCCTCCGGCGATCTCGCCGTCGCCCGCTGAGCCGCAACAAGGTCATGGAAGTAAATCTCGAGCGACGGGGTCGGTGTCAGAGCGGTCGCCGGAATGTACGCCATCAAGCTGGCAATCTGGTCCGTTCTGGCCTGGGCAGCAGCAGTACCAGACCACAGCAGAACCAAAAGAATCAAAACAAGGGCGCGCTGCCGCGTCATTGCCGGCCCACGTCCAGACCACTGATCGCAAAGCGAAGCACGAAGCCAAGCATGACACTAATGTCGGTAACAGTACATGAGCGGCGCGACCCGAGGCTACTCGGCAGACGCCGGTGCGCTTTCCCTATCTTCTTCTGGCGCAGCCGATCTCCGTGGCCGCCCCCGCCGCCGGGGTTTTTGCTCGGGCTCTGGCTCAGCTGCAACTTCCGCGGGAGGTGTCTCGACCTCCGCCTTAGCTTCCTTAGGTGCCTCCGGCTGGCGCTCGTCCCGCGGGTCATGGCCGAAGCCTGCGGCCGGCTGCTCTCTGGGGTCGGAATTCGGGGCTGGAAAGGCCGCGCCATTGCCTTCGGGGCGCTGGCCGGAGGCGCTTTCCGGCGTTGGCTGAGCCCTGCCATTTTGCTGCGGGTTTTGCGCCGCGCGTTGCTCGCGCGCCTGCTCAGCCTGCAGCTGCGCCTGGGCGACAGCTTCGTTCATCTGATTGATGACCCGCTGATAATGTTCAGCGTGCTGAAGGTAGTTCTCCGCCATGATCGGGTCGCCGGAGGACATCGCATCGCGTGCCAGCGCCTGATACTTTTCCAACACCTGAGACGCATTGCCTCTGATCCGCGTATCAGGCCCGTTGCTGTCGAACGTCTGATTTCGGTTCGGCACGTTAGAACGGCGATTGTTGTTACGGCCTCTGGAACGCCGATTGTTCTGACCCTGTCTCATATGCCTCGTATCGCGCTGTCGATTGCAAGTCTCGTGTGAGAGTTCATCAGAGAGGCCCCGTTGACAGGCCGCTCACACCCGACGCACCAACCCTGTCCGGCGGCGGCCAACGGCGGCAGCATGCTCCAAGAACACTCAAAGCGATTCAAACCAATCGGTCCGATCTGGTCGAATCCGCGCGGCGTGGCTACGCCAAAGAGCAAAGCTCACAACCACAAGGCGGACCCTAGCGCAACTGGCGGCGCCAACAAACAGATTTCTGCGCTTTTTGGCCTAGTTTGGCGCCTGAAACGCCAGTGCGCGGTCGATTCCGGCTAAATCGGAACGCGTCGACACGGATTCGAGGCCGTTTTCGGCCATCAACTGGGTGACAGAGCCAGCCTGACCAAGCCCAACCTCGAAAACGGCAGTCCCCCCGGGCCTAAGGGCGAGCCCCACAACCGGCGCAAGCGCCCTATACACATCGAGCCCATCATCTCCGGCAAACAGAGCTAGCGACGGGTCGTAGTCCCGGACTTCGGGTGCCAGACCCGCCCGCTCCCCCTCGGCGATGTACGGAGGATTACAAATCAGCAGGTCGAAGCGCCCTCCGATGGCTTGTATCCAATCACCGACAACGAAGCTGGCGCGATCGGCAAGACCCAGCGCCCGAGCGTTCGCTTGAGCGACGTGAGTTGCCCCTAGGGCAAGATCGATACCGAGCCCCCAACTGCCAGGCCGCTCGGCAAGCAGAGATAGAAGCAGACACCCAGATCCAGTACCAAGATCGAGCAGCCGATACCTGCCATCGATATCGGGAAGATGGCCAAGTGCCTCTTCGACCAGAGTTTCGCTGTCCGGTCGCGGGTCCAAGACATCCCGGCCTAACGCGAAAGGCAGGCTCCAAAACTCGCGCCGGCCAGCGATCCTAGAGACTGGCTCGTGCTGCAAGCGGCGTTCGACCAGATCAGTTAAGCGCTTTATCTCGGGGGCGCTAAGGGGTCGGCGCCGCTCCGTGAACAAGCCTGTCCGGTCAAGGCCAGTGGCCAGCCCGACGAGCAGTCGCGCGTCGGCTAATGCTTCTTCGATGCCGCCTGCCGCAAGCCGCCGCTCGGTATTCCTAAGGGCAGTACCGACCGTGTTGATTACGCGATCTCGGCCAGCCGGGCCGCCTCATCATCCGCAACCAGGGCGTCGACCACCTCGTCCAACGCCTCGCCATTCATGATCTTGTCGATCTTGTAGAGCGTTAGATTGATACGGTGATCCGTAACCCGGCCTTGCGGGAAATTATAGGTGCGAATCCGTTCCGAACGGTCGCCCGAGCCCACCTGACTGCGCCGATCGGCCGCCCGTTCGGCGGCGAGGCTAGCTCGCTGGGCCTCGTACAGCCGAGCCCGAAGGATCTTCATCGCCTTCGCCTTGTTCTTGTGCTGCGACTTCTCATCCTGCTGCGAGACGACCACGCCGGTTGGTAAGTGGGTAATGCGGACCGCGCTCTCCGTACGGTTTACGTGCTGACCGCCCGCGCCGGACGCACGAAAGACATCGATGCGCAAATCCTTATCGTCGATCTCAACATCGACGTCCTCGGCTTCCGGCAAGACGGCAACTGTCGCCGCCGAGGTGTGGATGCGCCCTTGTGCCTCAGTCTCGGGAACGCGCTGGACGCGGTGGACCCCACTTTCGAACTTCAGCTTTGCAAAGACGTTTCGACCGGTGATTTCGGCAACGGCCTCTTTGTAGCCACCCGTGTCCGTCTCGGCGAGTTCCATGACTTCAAAGCGCCAGCCATGGAGACCTGCATAGCGCTGATACATGGAAAACAAATCAGATGCGAACAGCGCAGCCTCGTCGCCGCCCGTGCCGGCGCGGATCTCCAAAATCGCGTTCTTCTCGTCCGCCTCATCCTTCGGCAACAGGGCGAGTTGAAGCTGCCGTTCCATATCGGGCAGTTTTGCCTTGAGCGCGCGCGCCTCTTCTTCGGCAAGGGCGCGCAACTCGGTATCGGTCTCCGCTTCCGCCAGGGCGAACAGATCCTCAAGCTCCTGCCTGGCGGACTTGACCGTCTCAATCCGTTCGGCGACGGGCTCCAACTCGGCGTATTCCTTGGAGAGCGCGGTGTAGCGCTCGGGCGTCAAGGACCCCTCGGCCATCAACGCACTCAGTTCCGCGACACGGCCGAGGACCTTTTCGAAGTTCTCGTCCAGGCTCACTAGGGCACCACTCGTTCAGTCAAATTTCGGATTGGGGCTTTTAGAACATGCGCTGCGCGCCTGCAACGCCAGCAAGTCAAAGCCCAGTTAAACCGGTCGGCAGAGATAAGCCTATTCGGCAGCTGGCCGATCAGCGATGGCGGAATGGTCGGCTTCTAGCGCTACCAACTCCTCTACCTTTTGCTCCACCATCTCGACGAGGTGGTCGACGATCGACTGGTCCTTAAGCCGATGATCCGGCAGTCCACCGACATAGATTTGATGCGTGCCCTTGCCGCCGCCGGTGAGACCGATATCGGTCATCAGCGCTTCGCCGGGGCCGTTGACTACACAGCCGATGACCGAAACGGTGATCGGTGTGGTGATGTGGGCAAGCCGTTCTTCTAAAACCTGCACGGTTTGAATGACGTCGAACTGCTGTCGGGCGCACGACGGGCAGGAGATGACCGTCACGCCGCGACGGCGCAGCCCCAAAGATTTCAGCAACTCGTAGCCGACCTTGACCTCTTCAACCGGGTCGGCCGACAGGCTCACGCGGATCGTATCGCCAATTCCAGACCACAGCAGCATGCCGAGCCCGACGGAACTCTTCACCGTGCCAGCCAGCATGCCGCCCGCTTCTGTAATGCCGATATGAAGCGGATAGTCACAGGCATCGGCCAATTGCTGATACGCCGCGACCGCCAAAAACGCATCGGACGCCTTGCAACTGATCTTGAATTCGAAAAAGTCGTGATCTTCTAAGATGCGAATGTGGTTCAGCGCGCTTTCGACCATCGCCTCCGGGCAAGGCTCGCCGTACTTTTCCAGCAATTCGCGTTCCAGAGAACCGGCGTTGACGCCGATCCGCATGGAACAGCCATTGTCCCTTGCCGCACGAACAACCTCGGCGACCCTCTCGGGCGAACCGATATTGCCGGGGTTGATGCGCAGGCACGCCGCGCCGTTTTCGGCCGCCTCGATACCTCTTCGGTAGTGGAAATGGATATCGGCGACTATCGGCACGTCAACCTCGGGGACGATTTCCCTCAAGGCAAGGCTCGATGCCTCGTCCGGGCAAGACACCCGCACGATATCCGCGCCAGCCTCGGTGACCTGATTGATCTGCGCCACGGTCGCCGTAACGTCGGACGTGATCGTATTGGTCATGGTCTGGACCGTTATCGGCGCGTCTCCGCCAACCGGGACCGATCCCACATGGATCTGGCGGCTCGGCCGACGGTGGATATCGCGATAAGATCGCAGGCTCATGAATACGGTCCGTCAGTCCGGCGGTTCCAAACACGCCGGGATTTGTTGGATGTCAGATGCTGGCCAACGGCCAAGCGTTGATTACTGGGATATGACTGCTTGACCCGCGCGAAGCAAGTCCGGATCGAGGCTGATATTGCGAATCACCTCACCCGGTTGGCCAACGGCCGGTACCAGTTCGCCATCGACCAGTATTTCCAGCCCACCCGCGTTGCCCGTGAACAAGGTCAGGCCCGGCTGATCGGGAACCTCCCAGCTATCGCCCGGAGGCATGACGCGCGTCATGATCATTTCGCCGCTTGCATCGCGGATCAGCACCCAACTGTCGCTCGTGGCACGCATCAGGACCCTGACACCGTCCAGCGTGGGCTGCGCTTCGGCTCCCGGCGCACCCGGAGGCTCGGGCGGCGCGCTGGCGTCTACGACGCCTCCTTCCGACGACCCCTCGCCATCGAGCGATACCGAGTCCAGCGACACGACATCGGTTAGATCGACAGCGGCAAACTGCTCAATCGGCGCCTCTTCGACTACCGGCACGGGCGGCGGTTCGTCTTCTACCTGAATGGCCGGAAGGGGAAGATCGCCCACGTCGGCGGCCTGAGCCTGATCCACCAAGCCGGGGCCATCGTCGATCACTTGGTTAAGCGGCACATCCGATTCAGCAACAGTATCGGCCGGCTCATCCTCGGCGATCTCCGCGTCGGGTACGATGGGAATCTCGATCGCATCGAGTTCGGCCAACAAGTCAGGCTCGTCCTCCGATGTCTGCGTCACTTCACCAGAAGACAGCGCAGCCTCTTCTTCTTCAAGCAAGGTTACCAGGCGATCGGGGACTGGCGCGACAGTCGCGATCTCTTGGTTATCTTGATTCGACAAGTAGTACCAGCCACCATAGGCAACACCGGCCAACAAAAGAGCAACCACACCGACCATAACCCCTGACATCCGCGAATCAGGCGGCGGCGCGGGAAAGACCAGATCCTGGCGCTCGGTCAGCCCCGACTGCTCGTCCTTGAACAGTCGAACCAGTTCGTCGGCATCAAGGTGGAGATAGAGCGCATAGGTTCGAATGAAGCCGATGGCATAGACTTGCCCCGGAAGATCATCGAACCGCCCATCTTCGATTGCCTGCATATAGGCGAAGCGTATTCGGAGATTTTGCGATACTTCCCAAAGGGTTAGGCCAGTTTGCTCTCGCGCCGATCTTAGTATGTCACAGACGCTTGCGGGGGTCGGTTCGGCTGGAGACTCATCATCGTAAGCCGACGGCTGTGTGTCGGAGTGTTCGGCGGCGCTGAAGAATCTACGTCTGATTTGTGCCATGCCAACGGTGTTGCGAGTTACCAAGTTAGTCCGGCTTGAGCGCTGCGATCCGCCAGTCCGGCCCAGCTTCCTCACTCGAAACCGGGCGTCCGCGAGAGCCCCTGATGATTTATCATCGATCGTCGTTTGCTGAAAGAGTTTCTACAAAGAAAGAGACTCTTATCCGACGATCCTGCCTTCAGATCGCAATCCCATGATCGCGCGCGTAGGCCCGCACCTCCATCCGAACACTCTGGGCACGGCGACGACGCTGCATAGTCACGAATTCCGCTAGGGACGCCACATCCAAACTGAGCACCATCGCCTTGACCGGGCCAATCGACGCCGCCGACATCGATAACAGTCGATAACCGAGCCCAATCAAGACCATAGCCTCCAGCGGCCGTCCTGCCATTTCACCGCAAACGCTGATCGGCCGGCCTATGGATTGGGCTTTGTCAGCGAGATCGCCGAGAATATTCATGAATGTCGGCGACAGCGTATCGTAGCGATGGGCCAGCTTTGGGTCCCCGCGATCGGCCGCAAACATGTACTGCAATAGATCGTTCGAGCCGACCGCGAGGAAGTCGGCCCGATCGAGCAGTTGGTCCAGTTGCCAGAAAATCGAAGGCACCTCGATCATTGCGCCGATTCGCAGATCGCTAGGCGCGACATAGCCCTCGTCCTTGGCACGCGCCAACTCGCGATCCATCAGACGTCGAACCGCGTCAAATTCGGCCGCTTCGGCAATCATCGGAAACATAACACTGAGCGGTCGCCCCTCAGCGGCGCGCACTAGCGCGCGCAACTGCTTAAGCAGCATCGCCGGCCGATCCAAACCCATCCGAATCGCTCGCCAACCAAGCGCGGGGTTCCCCTCTTCCTCCCTGGCAAAGTACGGCAGCGACTTATCGCCGCCGATGTCCAGCGTGCGGAAGGTCACAGGCCTTCCGTCGGCCTGGGCATAGATCCGCCGATAAAGATCAGTCTGAGCCGCAACGTCCGGGTAGTCCGATCGGACCATGAACGGAATTTCGGTGCGATAAAGGCCGATCCCGTCGGCGCCTGTTCCCGCCAGATGCGGCAGATCGATTAGCAGCCCGGCGTTCAGGTTTAGCGAAACCGCAACACCATCCTTACTGACGGCCTGCCGGCCGACCAGACCTGCGTACGATTCGACGCGCCTGGCACGCAAAGCCAGGCCTTGCTCAAACGCGTCATGCGCGTCTTCGGATGGCCGGACAAAGATCTGTCCGTTGTCGCCGTCGACAAGCACGGCATCCAGCGGGTCGATCACATTGAGGGCGTTGGCGCATCGTCCGACCACGGGTATGCCAAGAGCGCGGGCCACGATCGCAACATGACTGGTCGCCGATCCTTCCTCCACCACGACCGCGCGGAGACGTTTTTGCTCGTAATCAAGCAATTCGGCCGGACCAATCGATTTGGCCACGAGAATGACATCGTCGGGCAAAGTCCCGACGGCCGCTTGCGAGCCTTTGCCGGATAGGTTGAGCAAAAGCCGCGTCGCTAAGTCATCGAAGTCCGTCATGCGCTCGCGTAAATAAGGATCTGTCGTGCGGCCCAGACGGGCAGCCATATCGTTCCTTACTCGTTGGACTGCCGCCTCGGCCGTCAGGCCAGACTGGATCGCCTCCTCGATCCGGCGCACCCAACCGCGATCCTCGGCAAACATCCGGTAAGCCTCCAGGATGTCGAGGCCCTCGCCGATACCGCTGTCCTCTGTCAGTTCCATCAGTCGATCGAGCGAACGATGCATCGCAGCCAATGCTATGCTGAGCCGCTCCGTCTCGCGCTTGGGGTCGTCGGCGACGATCTCGCGCACCGTCAGCTGCGGCCGGTGCAGAACGGCGTAGCCCTTGGCAACGCCGTCATTTAGCGAGATGCCCTCGATACGGGCGGGCAACGTATCCGCAGCGCCCGATGCGGCGACCTCTTCCTTCCCACCCAGTTCGCCGCCGGCAACCAACTCGGAGACCACCATGGCAATGGTCTGAAGGGTCTCGACCTCCTCATCGTCATAGATCCGCGAATGCCGGTTTTGGATGACCAAGACCCCGCGCACCTTGCCATCCCGGATCAGGGGGACGCCCAAGAAGGACTGAAACTGATCCTCTCCGGTCTCCGGCCGATAGGCGAACTTTGGATGGGTGGACGCCTTGGCGATGGCCGACGATCGGGCCGTGGCTGCGACATCGCCGACCAAACCCTCGCCGACGCTCAGCCGTGTTCGGTGCACCGCGTCAGGGTTCAGGCCGACGGTCGCAAACAGCTCCAGCACATCTCCCGGTCGCACGACATAACAGGAGCAAACCTCGGCCACCAACTCGGCGGCGATCAGGCGCACGATTTTGTCCAATCTGGCCTGGGCACGACCCGACCCAGCCATGACATCGCGCAACCGCGCCAATAGTCGACGCGACTGGGTTGTCGGTGAAATTGGAACGACCGAAGTCATTTCATCCCCCGGCGAAACTCGCCGATGGCGGTTCGAGAATAGGTCGGGCCGCGCGCCCTCAAGCGTCCAACCCGTAGGCCGTATGTAGGGCCCGTAACGCCAGTTCCGTGTATTGTTCGGCGATCAACACGCTAATCTTAATCTCAGAGGTGGAAATTACTTGGATATTGATACCGTTATCGGCGAGCGTGCGAAACATCGTTTGTGCGACACCGGCGTGACTGCGCATTCCAACGCCGATCACCGAGACTTTCACCACATTGGGGTCAGGCAATAGGTAGTCGTGACCCAATTTGTCCTGGTGTTGCTGAAGCACTTCGACAGCCCGGTCGAGATCGGTGCGCCCGACTGTAAAGGTCATGTCGGTCGACGCGCCGTCTTCGGAGACATTTTGTACGATCATATCGACATTGATGGCCGCGTCCGCCAACGGACCAAAGATTGAGGCGGCAACGCCAGGCTTGTCGGCGACGTTGACCAGTGTGATTTTGGCCTCATCCCGACTGTAAGCGATGCCGCTGACGATTTCCTGTTCCACGATTTCATCCTCATCAACAACCAAAGTGCCGGGCGCATCGCTAAAGCTCGATAGGACTTGCACCCTGACGCCATGCTTCATGGCCATCTCGACCGAGCGGGTTTGAAGCACCTTGGCGCCCAGCGACGCCATTTCGAGCATTTCTTCGTAAGTGATTTTTTCGAGTTTCCGTGCCTGACGCACGATGCGCGGATCGCTCGTATAGACACCGTCCACATCGGTGTAGATATCGCACCTGTCTGCCTCCAGGGCTGCCGCCAAGGCGACCGCCGACGTGTCCGAGCCGCCCCGTCCTAACGTTGCTATGCGACCTTGGGGCGAGATTCCCTGAAACCCAGCAATAACGGCGACCTCACCCCGGCCAAGCCTACTGTCCAACTCCGCTGGGTCGATATCGACGATGCGGGCCTTGCCATGCATATCGTCGGTTTGGATCGGAATTTGCCACCCCTGCCAACTGCGCGCGCTAATCCCATCGGCTTGCAGCGCCATCGCCAATAGGCCAGAGGTGACTTGCTCGCCAGAAGCCACGACCACGTCGTATTCGCGCGCCTCATAGAGCGGAGCGATATCGCCGCAATAGTCAATCAGCTGGTTGGTCACCCCCGACATGGCCGAGACCACGACCGCCACTTCGTTGCCGCGCGCTACTTCGACCTTGACCTTCTCGGCCACATTTTTGATGCGCTCGATATCGCCGACGGACGTACCGCCGAATTTTTGCACGATGCGGGCCATGGATTTCGTTCCGGTCGCACGGGTGAAACTCTAGGGAGAACCTCGGCCTCGCCTGACATGCCGGGGCGCGACCAAAGGCAGCGCCAGCATTGCCTGGCCGAGGCGGCGTATCCATACTCGGATCCAAGGACCGTTGCAACTGACCGCAGGAGACCCCGCGATGGCTGAGAAGGCGGGCGCGAACCCCGATTTGGGGACAGGCACTGTGGATCAAGCGGAAATCGCCCAATTCGGCCGCATTGCCGGCGATTGGTGGGACCCCAACGGCCTGTTCAAACCACTGCATCAGATGAACCCGCTCCGGCTTGGCCATATCAGAGATCAGGTCGTTGCCCATTTCGACCGGGATGGCGCCAGCCTAACGCCGTTCTCCGGCTTGCGGATTGTCGATGTGGGCTGCGGTGGCGGCCTGCTCAGCGAACCAATTTGTAGGCTCGGCGCTCAGGTCACCGGGATCGATGCCGGTGAAGAGGGAGTTGAGGTCGCCAAGTCCCACGCCAAAGCGATGGGGCTGGAGATCGATTATCGCGTCGAGACTGCCGAGGATCTGGCTGCGTCGGGCGAGACGTATGACGTCGTCTTGGCATTGGAGATCATCGAGCATGTTGCCGAAATCGACCAGTTCGTGGCGGCCCTTGCCGACCTGACGTCGCCCGGCGGGTTGGTTTTCCTATCGACGCTCAACCGCACACGGCGCAGCTATCTCAGTGCGATCGTTGCCGGCGAATACGTTTTGCGATGGCTGCCACGCGGGACTCATGACTGGCGAAAATTCGTTCGGCCAAGCGAACTCGCCGCCCAACTTCGCGGAAACGGGCTTGATGTCCAAGATATCAGCGGGATGATCTACAACCCAGTGCGAGGAAGCTGGTCTCTCTCCAGACGCGACCTTGCCGTCAACTACATTGCGGTTGCGTCGAAGGCCAATTAAACGACCCTAGTTCTCGTTGGAGATCCAAGGGACACGGGCAAACTCGACGCCTTCCTCCTCAAGCTCTTCGGCTTCCTCTTCAGTCGCCTCGCCATAAATGTCGCGATGCTCGACTTCGCCAAAATGGATGCGCCTTGCCTCCTGGGCAAAGCGAGGGCCGACATGTTCGCACTTCTCTTCGACTTGCTTGCGCATTTCGACCAGTTGCTCGCGCATTTTTGTGATGGTGGCCGCCATCTTCTCCTCGGCTGCCGAGGATGGTGTCGGCTTACCGATACGCGGCGCCATGGGTGCCTTCACAATCTGTTCATCGCCGCATATCGGACACGCGATCTCTCCCGAGGCCTGTTGCGCATCGAAGGTCGCGCTGTCCTTGAACCACGCCTCAAAGCCGTGGCCGTTGGCGCAGCGAAGATTAAACGAGATCATGCATGACACCCTTCTCCCTCAATGGGGTAAGGCTTAACAAAATGGTCACCAGGTGGAAATCCGCAAGTTGAACACGTTCACATGTCCATTTTCCCTAGACTAGCCCCGGCATCCGGCTGGGTCACCCGTTTTGCGCCCTTGGTTGCACGCGATCGGACTGTTCTTGACGTGGCCTGTGGCAATGGGCGGCACTCCAGGCTGTTTTCGGAGCGCGGCAACCAGATAACCGCTGTCGACATCGATCTGCGCGGTATCGCAGACCTTGCCAATCTGCCCAACGTGACCTGCGTGAAAGCAGACCTTGAGGGAACCCTCTGGCCCTTTGGTGACCAGAAGTTCGGCGCGATCATCGTCACGAACTATCACCACCGCCCTTTGCTTCCGACATATCTGGCTGCACTGGAGCCCGATGGCGTCGCGATTTACGAGGGCTATGCTGTCGGCAATCAGCGGTTCGGCAACCTGGCGACCAATGTGCTCCTAAGATCTGGCGAACTGCTGGAGTGGGCCCAAGGCGCGATGCGGGTCGTTGCCTATGAGCACGGCGAGGTTTCGTCACCAAAGGCAGCGGTGGTTCAAAGGATGGTTGCGATCAAAGATGCGCCGAGTTTGGCTGGTCACGGCCATGAACCTCCGGTCCAGCCGCTGCCGAGCCTCTAGAACCGACTATTCGCCGGCTTCTGCAAAAGTAGCGATTGGCGCAGGGCCGCCGAACGACCGATCATGGCTAAGCGCCGGAACCGCGCGACGCGCTTTTTCAACGAGCGCCATATCCAGCTCCGCCGTGACAAATCCGACATCTTCGCCGGCGTCGGCAAGGACCTCGCCCCAAGGCGACACGATCAGCGAATGGCCGAACGTTCGGCGATCTCCAAAATGGGTCCCGGTCTGCGCAGGGGAGACCACGAAACAGCCGGTTTCGATGGCTCGAGCACGCTGCAAGACATGCCAATGGGCTTTGCCCGTCGGCACAGTGAAGGCTGCCGGCCCGACCAGAATGTCAGCGCCTGCATGGGCCAGTGCCCGGTGTAGATATCCGAAGCGGACGTCGTAGCAGATGGTAAGTCCTATACCGCCCCATGGGCTCGGCGCGACCACGGCCGTGTTGCCCGGCCGATAGGTCGCGCTTTCGCGATAACTCTCGCCCTCGCCCAAATCGACATCGAACATGTGGATCTTGTCGTAAATTGCGACCTTTGCCCCTGACGCGTCGAAGAGATACGAACGATTTGCGACCTGGTTTTCATCCAGCTTGACCGACAGTGAGCCGACCAGAAGCATCGCACCGACCTCGCGAGCAAGATCGGCGAAATACGGAATGGCGGGATGGTCGGGTTCCTTGGGCGCGCGTGACAGGATTTCGCGCCGACCCGTCACCATCATCACCGCCATCTCCGGCAATGTGATGAAGTCAGCGCCAGCGTCACGCGCCCGTCTGACCAGGTCGCCGGCAATAGGCAAATTTTCTTCAATTTCGGGTCCGGCGTTTAACTGCACGCATGCCGCGACCGGATTGGCCATTAGGCAGCACCCTGCAGCAGCGGGTCAAGCCCGCCGCGATCGTTCAATGCGGCAAGATCGTCGTACCCGCCGACATGGGTTTCATCGATGAAGATTTGGGGTACGGATGTGCGTCCACCCGCGCGCTGTATCATCTCCTGGCGCCGCTTTGGATGCATCATTACGTCGATCTCGTCGAACGTCACATCTTTGGAGCGCAGCAGCTTCTTGGCCATGAAACAATAAGGGCAAAACGGGCTCGAATAGACCGTGACTTGTGGCATCAAAGGGGCTCCTGCGCTTGGAGTGTCGTTAGGTCGGCTAGATATGATCTATCGGGCTCAAGAATTCCAGTGTTCAGAGCCGAGAGCCAGCCTCCACCTAGTCGACACGCGTTGGCAGCACAGCGCGGGCGATAGCCGCAACTGTAACCCTGGCAGCGCCATGCCGTTTGAGAGTTCGAGCGCATTCCCGCACGGTGGCCCCAGTGGTCATGACATCGTCGATGACCAATACACTCGCTCCATCTATTAGGCTCATTGCCTTCGGGTTGACTGCAAATGCGCCCCGCACGTTGCGACGCCTTTCCCGGGCATTTCGGCCAGCCTGAGATGGTGTCGGCCGCTTCCTGACAAGGGTCTCCGGATGATAGCGCGGGCCATGACGTTCAAGCGCCTGCGCCAGGAGCGCCGCTTGATTGTAACGCCGACGCCACAGGCGCCAGCGGTGAAGCGGAACCGGTACGACAATGTCGGGTGGTTCACCCAAATCAGCAAGCAAACGAGCCATGAGTCTGGACAGAACGACCGTTCGGTCGGTTCTGTCGCCGTGCTTGAACCCTAGGATCAGCGGCCTGCTATTCTCGTCATAGACAAGCGCCGCACGAGCGAGATCGAAGGCCGGTGGGTAGGCCAGGCAAGGACCACACTGGCTTTCGGCCGGCACTTCGAACTCGAAGGGCAGCCCACAGCAATCGCAAAGGGGTGCATCGATAAAAGTCAGCGAACCCCAGCAATCAGCGCACAACCCGTGACCAGCGTCGATCTCTAGACCACAGGCCACGCAACGCGGCGGCAAAAGAGCGTCAAGAATCTTTCGCCCAGCGGCAGCGCCAGACCCAAGCAGCGCTGAAGCAACTGGCGCTGCACGCCGTTTGCTTGTCGTCCCCATGCCGCTATATACGCCGTCATGGCGCAGGATTCGATGATCGTGTTCGACCGAGACCTGGTCCGGGCGCATCGCGCACGGGCTGCCCCCGCGATCGAAGGCCATGATTTTCTTCACCGGCACGTCGCGAGCGGGATCATCGACCGGCTCGACGACATTCTGCGCGACTTTACGATGGTGATCGATCTCGGCACTCACGGCGGCGTCCTGGCCGATCTACTGACAAAGCGTCCCGCCACTAAAGCGGTCGTTCGCTGCGATTTGTCGCCAGAGATGGTTGCAAGAGCGCCCACCAGCGAACCCGTGGTCGCGGCCGACGAAGAGATGCTGCCGTTCGGCGCGGCAACCGTCGATCTGATCGTCAGTGCCATGGCGCTGCATTGGACCAATGATCTTCCAGGGGCGCTTGTTCAGATCAACCAGACCTTAAGGCCCGATGGATTGTTTTTGGGTGCCCTGCTTGGCGGCAGCAGCCTCACCGAATTGCGCATCGCCTTGACCGAGGCCGAGATCGAGGTCAGCGGCGGCGCAAACCCTCGGCTGTCGCCGTTGACCGACATTCGGGACCTGGGCGGACTGCTACAGCGCGCTGGTTTCGCCCTTCCGGTAATCGACCGCGAAACGGTGACCGTTACCTACGACAATGTCTTCCGAATGATCACCGATCTGCGCGGCATGGGCGAGACGAACGCTGCCATCAACCGCAGCCGAAAGATCCCACCAAGAGCCTTCTGGCCTCGCGTGGCCGAGATCTACCATGATCGGTTTGCAGAAGATGACGGACGTATTCCGGCGACCTTCGAAGTGATCTACGCCTCTGGTTGGGCCCCGGCGGCAAACCAGCAGCAACCGTTACGGCCCGGTAGCGCCAAAAGCAGGTTGGCGGATGCCCTAGGCACCACCGAGAAACAAGCGGGCGAATCCGTCCCCCAGCCGCCCTCGACATCCGGCAGTCGCTAAAGAAAATCGCGCAGCATCGCGACCAGCGGTTTGTCTGCGGGTGGCATCGGATAGTCGCGTAGCGCCATGGGCCTCACCCATTTCAGGACTTGTCCCTCCAGGGGGCGCGGCGTCCCTTGCCAGCGCCTGCAGAGGTAGAGCGGCATCAACAGATGGAAGCTGTCATAGGCGTGGCTGGCGAAAGTAAAAGGTGCAAGGCAGCTTTCCTGGGTGTCGATCGCGAGTTCTTCGTTGAGTTCTCGGATCAGCGCCGCCTCGGGTGTCTCGCCTTCCTTCACTTTTCCGCCCGGAAACTCCCAGAGGCCGGCCATGCTCTTGCCCTCCGGACGCTGAGCGATCAGCACCCTTCCATCGACATCGATCAAGGCAACAGCCGAAACCAGGACGGTGGGAAGTTCGTCTGCCTCCTTCACAACCGACATCCCTTCGGTTTCAATCGGGGACCCTGCGCCCAAGCCAATCCTGGCGGGACAGGGCGAAGACAGGCGCATCGACCGTGGCATCGATCGGATCGAAACGTTGCCTGCGATGCCCGGCAGGTTTCATGCCGAGTTTTTGGGCGACGCGAACAGAGCGGGCGTTGCCCGGCAAGATAACGGCTGTGACACGCTGCACTGCCAACTCGTCAAAGGCAAAGCGCAAAACCTCGGCTCCGGCCTCACTGGCATATCCCTGCCCCCAGGCCCGCCGGTCAAACCAATAGCCGAACTCACCCTCAGCGTCGCCCGGCTCCATGCGGATGCCCATATGACCGAGCAAACGATCGTCGGCCTGCAATGCGACGACGAACTGATAGTCCACGCCGTGATTCCAGTTTCGATTCGTGGTGCGGATCCAACTCACCGCGTCGGCGAGGGTATAAGGGATGGGCAGGCGGGCCAGCCAGCGCGCGACCTCCCAATCGGCAAGCGCTTCGGAGATAGCCTGGGCGTCCTCGCGCCGATGTCGGCGCACGGTCAATCGCGACGTTTGAAGACGCTGGGGTAACGCCAAGACCATGTCTGTTAACTACGATAGTCGGCGTTAATGGAAATGTAGCCGTGTGTGAGATCGCAGGTCCAGACCGTTGATCTGCCCCGACCGATTGCCAGATCGATATCGATGACGATCTCGCTGCCCTTCATATGGGCCGCAACGGGCGCCTCATCATACCCCACGACCCGCTGACCGCGACGGGCAATCTCGACACCTCCGACGGCGATCGACAGAAGATCCCGCTCTGC
>JBCCER010000006.1:0-62153 GCA_039030175.1 Pseudomonadota bacterium | reverse complement strand
GCGCCAGGCGTTCAGCACGCCGGCAATCTGAGCGACCAGGAACAGCGCCAGCGCCGTCACGACGATTGACGGGCCGGTCGGCGTGTCTGCGGCGAGCGATAGCTGCAGCCCGCCGACCACGGCCAAGATGCCGATGCCGGCTGCCGCTACGGCCATCGTTTCGGGTGTGGGCGCGAAGCGGCGGGCGGCGGCAGCCGGGATGATCAGCAACGATGTCACAAGCAAAATGCCGACGACGCGCATGGCCACGGCAATCACGATGGCCAGTAAGAGTGTGAAGACCAGCCGCATCGCCAGCACCGGCACCCCCTCGGCGCGCGCCAGCTCCTCATCCACCGTGACGGCCAGCAGCGGCCGCCAGACCGCCGCCAGACCACCTAAGACCACAACCAGCCCGCCATAGATGATCGCCAGATCATTGGTCGAGACGGCTAGGATGTCGCCGAACAGATAGCCCAGCAGATCGACCCGAAAGGCCGGCAGAAACGCCACGGCCAGAAGGCCGATGGCCAGGGTCGAGTGGGCCATCAGGCCGAGATAGGTATCGCTGGACAGCCGGCGCTGGGACTGCATCGCCACCATCAGCAGCGCGATGACCGCGCAGGTCAGCGCCACGCCCGCCATGGGCTGGATCGCCAGGATGAAGCCGATCGCCACGCCCAGCAGGGCTGAGTGCGCCAGCGTGTCGCCGAAATAGGCCATGCGCCGCCAAACCACGAAACAGCCCAAGGGGCCGGTCGCCAAGGCAACGCCGATGCCGCCCAGCAGGGCGCGAACCAAAAAATCGTCAAACATCAGGCGGCGTCGTTCTTCGCAGGTTCAGGATCGGCGTCGTGCTCGTGATGGGTGTGGTCGTGGTGCAGGTCATGCTCATACATGGCCAACTCCTGCACGCCCCGAACGCCGAACAGCCGGCGATATTCGGGGTTGTTCGTCACAACCTCCGGCGTGCCGTCACAGCACAGATGATTGTTCAGGCACAGCACCCGGTCGGTCGCGGACATAACGATATGCAGATCGTGGCTGATCATCATCACCGCGCAGCCCAGCTTTTCGCGGATCTTGCGGATCAATTGGAACAGCTCGATCTGGCCGGTGACGTCCACGCCCTGGGTCGGCTCGTCCAGAACCAGCAGCGCCGGCTTGCGCAGGATCGCTCTTGCAAGCAATACCCGCTGCATTTCGCCGCCGGACAAGTCGTTGATCTGACGGCCGGCCAGCGCTGCAACACCAGTCTGCGCCAGCGCCTCGTCGACCGCGCCCCGTGACACGCGTTGCGTGAGTCCCATGAACCGCCGGACGTTGAGCGGCAGCGACGGGTCAACAGTTAGCTTCTGGGGCAAATACCCGACGGTGAGGCCCGAATAGCGATGGACCGTCCCCATCGTTGGCTGCAGCACGCCCAGCACCAGCTTTGCCAAGGTGGTCTTGCCGGCACCGTTCGGGCCAATGACGGTGACAATCTCGCCCGGGGCGATCCTCAACGATATACCGGACAAGACCTGGGTCCGGCCCATGCGGCATCCGACACTGGTCAGCCTTATCAGGTCTCTCGGAACAACGTCAGCCATTCAGGCGGCCTTCCGGCAATCGGCACAGATACCGCTCAGCTCAACGACCCGCTTATCGACGTGAAAGCCGCTTTGGTCGGCCGCATCGTTCAGCGCCTGCCGCAATGCCGGGTCGTCCAGCTCTTGGGCCAAGTTGCAATCCCGGCAAATCAGGAACTGAGCAGTATGGCCGTCCGCCTCCGAAGCGCCGCAGCCGATAAAGGCGTTCAAGGTCTCCAGACGGTGGATCAGACACTGTTCCAAAAGAAAGTTGAGCGCACGATATACGGTAGGCGGCTTTGCCGGCTGGCCCTCGGCCGCCAACCGGTCCAAGATGTCATAGGCTCCGATCGGTCGGTGCGATTCCCAAACGATTTCCAATACGCGCCGACGGCTCTTGGTCAGGGTTACCCCGTTTATACAGCGGGCCTCCGCCGCACTTAAGGCGCTGGAAACGCATCTGGTGTGGTCGTGTTGTCCGGTCGGTGTAATTGGTTCCGACATGGGCCATTTCTCTCAACATGGTCGCATCTTGATCGTCAAACCTAGCACGATGCGCCAAAAATGCACTTGCTATGGATCATGTTATAACATAACAGTTCCGCTCGATTTCAAACGTTAAATGTGGGCAGAGACATGGCGCGTGTTCGTGGGGCGTTGAGTATTGGTGGGCTGGCTGGGGTTTTGTTGGCGGGCACGGCGTTGGTGCAAACCGCGTCGGCGGAGGTGCCGTCGGTCGTCGTCAGCATTAAACCTATTCACAGCCTCGTCGCCGGTGTGATGGAAGGTGTCGGCGAGCCCTATTTGCTGTTGGAGGGCAACGAGTCGCCCCATGCTTACAGTATGGTGCCGTCTGAGGCCGCAAGGTTGAACGACGCCGATTTGGTTTTCTGGGTCGGTGAGGGGCTGGAGGCGTTCTTGGTGCGTCCGCTCGGTGCGCTCGCTGGGGACGCTCGCCAGATCGAGGCTCTCGAGATGCCGGGCATAACACTTCTGCCGATCCGCGAGGGCGGCGTCTGGGAGGGCCATTCTGATCACGGTGGCCACGGCGAAGACCATGCCGATCACGATGATCATGGCGACCATGACGAAGATCATGACGAGCATGCGGATCACGAAGGTCATGATGACCACGACCACGACGAGCATACTGACCACGATGATCATGGCGATCACGACGAAGACCATGACGACCACGAAGATCATGATGACCACGCGGACCATGACGGACACGAGGATCATGACGATGATCACGCCGACCATGAAGACGATCATGACGACCATAGCGAACACGATGATCATGCCGGGCACGATCACGGCGACTGGGACCCGCATGTCTGGCTAGATCCGGCCAATGCCGCGATCATGGTCGATGAAATCGCTGAGGTGCTGGCTGAGGCCGATCCCGCAAACGCCGATCAATACATTGCTAACGCCGCATCAATGCATGACGAGCTTGAGCAGTTATCGGCAGAAATCGCTGAGCGATTGGCGCCTGTAAGCGACCATGCCTTCATCGTGTTTCACGACGCCTATCAGTATTTTGAAAATCGCTTCAGCCTGTCGCCGGCTGGGTCGATAACCCTATCGCCGGACATCCAACCGGGGGCGCAAAGGCTAATCGCATTGCAAGAGCGGCTCGACGAGGCAGATGTCGTGTGTCTGTTCTCAGAACCGCAATTCGAACCCCGCCTCGTCGCGACTTTGGCCGAGGGCCGCGACGTGCGGGTCGCGGAACTGGACCCGCTGGGTGCAGCGATTCCTGAAGGACCGGATGCGTATAGGATGCTCCTGGCCGGCATGGCCGACGCCATCGTAGATTGCCTGGCTCAGTCGAGCTAGGAGAAGGTCTTTAGCCGAGCATTGCACCGCTCGAGAATCATGCGCTTGGTTGACCGATCGGCGGTCGGCCAAGCTGCGATCTCGTCGAGCGTGCGGCCGCATCCGCGGCAGGTTTTCTCGGCCGGATCCAAGAGGCAGACCTTCCGGCAGGGGCTTTCGATATCGGGCTGATTCATCAGGGCTAGCCTGTTAGTCCGTTCGATCAGAGCATGCAAGCGCCGTGCTCGTGATGCTAGGTTGCGGGTATGTCATCCTCTTTGCGCGGATCGGATAAGGCAGGGCTGACCGGCTCGGCCAACAAGACCTTGCCTGCCATCGGCTTCATGCTGGTGGCAACGCTGGTCTTCACTGTCATGCATGCCGCGATCAAGTACCTCTCGACCGAACCGGTTGAAGGGGCGGAGCCGCTGCACCCGATGGTGATCGCCTTCTTTCGGATCCTTTTCGGGATGGTCGTGATCGTGCCGTTCATTGTGCGCGACGGTTGGGGGCTCTTTCGAACCAGGCGGCTCGGCATGCTAGGCCTGCGTGCCGCCCTAAACGCCTGTGCCATGGTCATGTTCTTCACTGCGCTTAGCTTGGCCTCACTTACCTCCGTGACTGCCTTGGGATTCACGGCGCCGATCTTCGCTACAGTCCTTGGAATGGTCCTGTTCGGCGAAACGGTGGGCTGGCGGCGTTGGGCAGCGATTGTCGTCGGGTTTGCCGGTACCCTCGTGGTGCTGCGCCCGGCTGTCGGGTCAGTCGGAACGGGTGAGTTGTTGACGTTGGCCGCGGCAATCCTGTGGGCGCTGGTGATGATGGTGGTGAAGAATCTCGGCCGCACCGAGAGCAGCGTGACGATCACCGCCTACATGTCCTTGATGATGGCGCCATTGACGCTGATACCAGCGCTATTTGTCTGGTCCTGGCCTAGCCTTTATCAGCTCCTGGCGTTGATCGTAATCGGTGCGTTGGGAGGTAGCGCGCAGATGGCATTGGCCCAGGCCCTGAAACAGGCGGCGACTCATGTGATCATGCCGTTCGAATTCACACGATTGCTCTGGGCTGCGCTGCTTTCGGCGCTGGTATTCGCGCAATCTCCGGATCTTGCGACTTGGATCGGTGGCGCGATCATCTTTTCGTCCGGTATCTACATCGCTGAGCGGGAACGTAAGAAGATGCGCGAAGAGGCTCGGATCCGCCCAACGGACCCGACCTGAACCAAACTACTCGGCTGCCTCGCGATGCGGGTTCGGCGGATTTTCGAACGCCTGCCATAGGGCTGCTTCCTGCGGCTTAATCTCAGCGATGTGTGCGTCCTTCACGTGGCCGTAGCCACGTATGCGCTCTGGCACCGATGCAATCTCAACCGCGATCGGGTGGGTGTCGTGGTTTAGACCATCGAGCATCCGCTCTATTCCCTTCAGATAATCATCGCGCAAACGCCGTTCGCCCTTGCGCTCAGCGCTGTAGCCGAATACGTCGAACACGGTGCCACGCAGCCGCTTGAAGCGAGCCAGCAGGCGGAACATCGTCATCATGCGCGGGCCGTAGGTCTTCTTTTTCAGATGGCCGGTCTCAATATCCCGTTCTGCCGTCAATGGCGGTGCGAGATGGAACTTGATCTTGTAGTCGCCCTCAAAGGTTTCCTGGACTTGACGCAGGAAGTTGCCGTCCGTGTAGAGCCGCGCGACTTCGTATTCGTCCTTAATAGCCATCAGCTTGAAAGCATAGCGGGCGACCGCTTCTGTCAGCGGCAACCGACCGAGGGGTGTTGGCTCCGCCGTATCCGGTCTGAGCAGGCCTGTTTCGACCACCCGAACCTTTTCGACCAGGGCGCGGTAGCGGTCCGCGTAGCCTGAATCCTGATAACCCGTTAGCATCTTGATGCGGCGATCGATCATTTCGTCGAGGCTAGTGGATAAGATACGTCCGCGCGGCAGTTCCTCGCGTGGCTTGGCGACCAGCGCCTCGACCGCCTGTTGATCGACGGCGGCGCGCCGGCCCCATTGGAATGCGCGCCGATTCATCTCCACGGCAACGCCGTTCAGTTCGATCGCTCGATCGATGGCGTCGCCGGACACCGGGATCATGCCCTGTTGATAGGCGACCCCTAGCATGAACAGGTTGGCGGCGATCGAGTTACCCAGCAGCGACGTCGCAATCCGCGTTGCATCGATTTTCGTGGCTGGCCCTTCGATCGCCTGCTCGATCAGATCGACCATCGCGTCGCCCTGGAATACGAAGTCAGGGTTTTGCGTAAATTCGCCCGTGATCGTTTCAGCGCGGTTGATCACGGCCCGCGTGACGCCAGGGTTAATCTTGCTCAACGCGTCCGACCCGGCCGCGACCACCAGATCGCAGCCCAAGATCACATCTGCGCCTCCCGCCGTGATGCGCACGGCATGGATATCGTCAGGCTCAGCAGCGATGCGCACATGGCTCGTCACAGCACCGCCTTTCTGCGCCAGCCCGGCTTGATCGAGAACCGACGCGCCCCTGCCTTCCAGATGCGCCGCCATGCCGAGCAACGCGCCGATGGTCACGACCCCAGTGCCGCCAACACCCGTTACCAAGATGCTACGTGGTAGTTTCAGGTCTGGCAGGGTCGGTTCTGGCAGAGCCGGCCATTCGTCTCCCGTCCGACCCGCGATCGGTTTTGGCTTGCGCAGACCGCCACCTTCGATGGTGACAAAGCTGGGGCAGAACCCATTCAGGCAGGAGAAATCCTTGTTGCAACTCGACTGGTCGATGGCCCGTTTGCGGCCCAGTTCTGTCTCGACCGGCACAACCGACAGGCAGTTCGATTCCACCGAACAGTCGCCGCAACCCTCGCAGACCATTTCGTTGATGAACACGCGTTTTGGCGGATCAACCATCGTCTTACGCTTGCGACGCCGCCTCTTTTCGGCCGCGCATGTCTGATCATAGATCAGGATTGAAACACCCTGATATTCGCGCAGGTCTCCCTGTATCCGATCCATCTCGTCGCGATGCTCGACGGGGATGTGTAAGGGCAATGCAAGGCCGCCTTCGTACTTCTCAGGCTCATCAGTGACGACGACGATCTTTTCGATCCCTTCCGCCATCACCTGGTTGACGATCATCGGCACCGAAAGCTGTCCGTCGACCGGCTGGCCACCGGTCATGGCGACCGCATCGTTGTAGAGAATTTTGTAAGTGATGTTGACCTTGGCCGCGTGGGCCGCCCGGATGGCTAGCAGGCCGGAATGGAAGTAGGTCCCGTCGCCCAGATTGGCAAAGACGTGCGCGGTCTCCGTGAACGGCGCTTGGCCAACCCAGGCGACACCTTCGCCACCCATCTGGCTGAACGTGTCCGTCCGCCGATCCATCCACGTCGCCATATAATGACACCCTATGCCGGCGATGGCGCGGCTGCCCTCGGGCACTTTGGTCGATGTGTTATGGGGACAGCCGGAACAAAAATAGGGCACCCGTTCGATTGCGTTGGGGTGCTTGACGATCTTTTGCGCTTCCTTTTCCTCAAGGAAACGTACCCGCTGGGCCAGTAGATCATCGTCAATGCGATTTAGCAGTCGCTTGCCGATCACCACCGCGATCTGCGCCGGCGACAGCTCGCCGGTGGAGGGCAAAATCCAGCGGTTTTCCTCATCGAACTTGCCGACGATTACCGGGCGTTTATCGGCCTGCCAGTTATAGAGTTGTTCTTTAAGCTGGTTTTCGATGACCGCGCGTTTTTCTTCTACGACGATCAGTTCATCGAGGCCCTCTGCAAAGGCGCGCACCCCTTGCGGTTCCAAAGGCCAGGGCATGCCGACCTTGTAGACGCAGACGCCGAGTTTGGCGGCCTTCGCGCGATCGATCCGCAGGATCTCAAGCGCCTGCATGACATCCATATAGCTCTTGCCGGTGCTGACGATGCCGAACCGATGATGGCCGGAATCGAACACCAGACGATCGAGCCGATTGGCGCGAGCGAAGGCGAGGGCGGCATAGACCTTATGCCGCATCAGCCGCTCTTCCTGCACCATCGGCGGGTCTGGCCAGCGGATGTTCAGCCCGCCTGTCGGCATCGCAAAGTCTTCGGGGATGACGTAATCCGCCGCGTGCGGGTCGATCACCACCGAGGCTGAGCTGTCAACGGTTTCGGCGATCGTCTTGAATGCTACCCAGCAACCGGAAAACCGGCTGAGCGCGAAGCCCAGCAGCCCGAAATCGAAGACCTCCTGCACGTTGGACGGATGCAGTACCGGCATCATCGATGCCATGAATGCGTGTTCGGACTGATGCGGGACCGTCGAACTCTTGCATGCGTGGTCGTCACCCGTGATGGCGAGGACGCCGCCGTGCCGCGAGGTTCCGGCGAAGTTGGCATGCTTGAAGACATCGCCGGTACGATCCACGCCCGGCCCTTTGCCGTACCACATGCCGAAGACGCCATCATAGCGTGCGCCCGGCCATAGATTGGCTTGCTGGCTGCCCCAAACCGCCGTGGCGCCGAGATCCTCGTTCACACCCGGCTGAAAATGGATGTGATTGTCAGAAAGGTACTTGCGAGCGCCCCAGAGGGCTTGGTCAAAGCCGCCAAGCGGCGAACCGCGATAGCCGGAGACAAATCCTGCGGTGTTCAGTCCCAGCGCGAGATCGCGCTGACGTTGCAACAACAGCAACCGTACAAGGGCCTGTGTTCCACTTAGGTAAACGCGCCCTTGCTCAAGCTCATACTTGTCATCGAGCGTAACGGCGGCCAACGTCATGAAGATGTCCTTCGCGTTTGGAACTCCGCAACCTCACCAGTGACGAACGGCCCACAGAGAACGATAGGCCTAATAAAGACGATGGGTACTTCGGTGGCCATCAACAACACGCAGCCGCCCTTTCGTCCAACTTCGCAACGATGGTCCGCGAACCACGGCTTTCGCGATCCAACCTTTCCACAACATGCGGGCCAGCGCAAAGTTAGGTCCGAACTTCTGACCTATTGCAGTGCAGCATTCGCAAAGCGGCGTCGCAATTTGGTCTCGATTCGGGACCATATCACAGACCTGAACGATAGTCTGTCGCGCGGATCAGGATTGACGTCGGCCCATCCCAGTCGTTGCCATCAGATCTGTGGTGTCGAATAAGGCAATAGATGGGCGATGGTGTCGCAACGTTGCTCTTTGGGGGTTGGAAATCCCGGTACAATAGGCCATGTCCCAATGGCTGGCGGATCGTTTCAGACCCCAATTGCCCAGTCAGCTCACCGACACCAACCAAAGACCCACCAATGACAATCCAAGCCGTTTCAGATATCGATTCTGCATCAAACGACCTTCCAGTCTGGGAATTGGGCCATCTCTATGACGGCCCCGACAGCGCAGGCCTAAAGGCGGATTTGTCCGACGCCGAGACGAGGGCGAAGGCTTTTGAAAAACGCCACAAGGGACATCTGGGCAAGCTGACCGGCGACGAACTGGCCGAAGCCATCGCCGAATACGAAGCCATCAACGAGATCCTCAGCCGGCTGATGAGCTTCAGCTACCTCACCTATGCGGAGGACATGAGCAAGGGTGAGAGCGGACGGTTCTTGCAAACCATGCAAGAGCAGGTGACCGAAATCTCCAGCCCGCTGCTGTTCTTTCCGCTCGAGCTGAACGGTTTGGAAGATCTGCATCTGGATGCCCTTTGCGACGCGCCGAGCTTGGCCCAATATCGCCCATGGCTTCGGGACGTTCGCCAATTCCGGGATCATCAGTTATCGGACGATCTTGAGCGGCTGCTGCACGAAAAACAGGTAGCCGGCAGTTCCGCATGGACCCGCCTGTTCGACGAAACCATGGCCTATCTCCGGTTCCCCATCTCCGGTCAGGACATGGGCTCGGCGGAGGCCTTGAACTGCCTGACATCTGCCGACCCAGCCTTGCGCAAGGAAGCAGCAACGGTGATCGGCACGGTGTTGACCGAAAACATTCGTCTGTTTGCCCACATCACCAACACGTTGGCTAAGGATAAGCAGATCGAGGATGACTGGCGCCGCTATGCCCAACCATGGTCTGCGCGAAATCTCGGCAACCAGGTTGAAGATGAGGTAGTCGATGCCCTAACCGATAGCGTTCGGGCAAGCTATCCGCGTCTGTCGCATCGCTACTACGCGATGAAGGCACGCTGGTTTGGCGGTGATACTTTAGACTATTGGGATCGCAACGCTCCTTTGCCCAACCAGCCCGAGCAATCTATCCCCTGGGCCGACGCGCAGGACATGGTTTTGACGGCCTACCGGGCCTTTTCTCCGGCTCTGGCGGATGTGGGGGCGCGTTTTTTTGCCGAAAGGTGGATTGATGCACCTGTCAGGCCGGGCAAATCGCCTGGCGCCTTTTCACACCCGACCGTGCCGAGCGCCCATCCCTACATCCTCATGAACTACCAGGGTAAGACCCGCGATGTCATGACGTTGGCGCATGAGTTGGGGCATGGCGTTCATCAGGTCTTAGCGGCCGATCAGGGATATCTCATGGCTAGCACTCCTCTGACTCTTGCTGAGACTGCCAGCGTCTTTGGCGAGATGCTGACCTTCCAGACTTTGCTGTCCAACGAGACCGACCCGGCCCGGCGCAAGGCTTTGCTGGCCGGGAAGGTCGAAGACATGCTCAACACGGTGGTGCGCCAGAACGCGTTCTACCTATTTGAACGTGCGGTTCATACCGAGCGGCAGAAAGGCGAATTGTCATCTGAGCGCCTGGGCGAGATCTGGATGGAGGTTCAGCGCGAAAGCCTGGGCCCAGCGCTGGTTTACGATGACAATTACAGCGCCTACTGGTCCTACATCCCGCATTTCGTCCATTCGCCCTTCTACGTTTACGCCTACGTTTTCGGCGATTGCCTGGTGAACTCGCTCTATGGCGTATTCCAACAGGCCGAGGCGGGATTTGCCGATCGCTACCTCGACATGCTGCGGGCGGGCGGTACATTGCGGCACAAGGAGCTGCTCTCACCCTTTGGCCTCGACGCCACTGACCCGGGCTTTTGGCAGCGCGGGCTGTCCGTTATCGAGGCGCTGGTCGATGAGCTCGAGCAGATGGAATAGGACGCAGAGCTTGCCCTTTCCAATCGGCGCCCAAGGTTAGTCCCATGGCAGAGCAAGAAGAGAATTCCTTCGGCGGTCGATTGCGCCGATACGCCCGTGTTTCGGGCACGATGAGTGGCCTTGCTGCGCGGCTGGCGGGCGAGCGCTATCTCGGTGTCAAGATCGATCGCGAGAAACACTCAAGGGATCTAAAAGAAGCGCTCGGTGGCCTCAAAGGGCCGCTGATGAAGGTGGCGCAGATCCTGTCCACCATTCCAGAGGCCTTGCCCAAGGAGTACGCGGACGAACTGCGGCATTTGCAGGCCAATGCCCCGCCGATGGGTTGGCCGTTTGTCAAGCGGCGCATGCGGGCCGAGTTGGGTCCGGACTGGCAATCGCGCCTAGAGGACTTTTCGAAGGAAGCGGCCGCCGCGGCGTCGCTAGGGCAGGTTCACAAGGCGCACGGCAAAGATGGCGAACTGCTGGCTTGCAAACTGCAATATCCAGACATGCAGTCGGCGGTCGAGGCGGATTTGAAGCAGCTGAAGATGGTCTTCGGAATCTTCGAGCGTTACGACAAGGCGATCTCAACTAAGCAGATCCATGCCGAAATCTCCGACCGGTTGCGGGAAGAGCTTGACTATGAGCGTGAAGCGCGGGCTTGCCAGCTCTATGCGGACATGTTGGCCGACGAGTCGAACATTCACGTGCCTACGGTTGTTCCTGACCTGTCGACCGGGCGCTTGCTGACCTCGAAATGGCTTGATGGCCAGCCGATCTTGAACTTCGTCGACAGCCCTTTGGAAGACCGCAACCAGCTTGCGCTTAACATGTTCAGGGCATGGTACGTGCCGCTCTACTATTACGGCGTGATCCACGGCGATCCGCATCTCGGCAACTACACCGTCCGCGACGATCTTTCGATCAACTTGCTGGACTTTGGTTGTATTCGCGTGTTTCCGGCGCCGTTCGTCGGCGGGGTTATCGACCTCTATCACTCGCTGCTGAACGGCGACGAGGACTTGGCCGTCCATGCCTACGAAACGTGGGGCTTCAAGAATCTAACCAACGAGTTGGTCGAGACGCTTAACGTCTGGGCTAGATTCATTTACGCCCCGATTTTGGACGATCGTCCCCGGACGATGGGCGAAACTAACAACGGAGTTTATGGGCGGGAAACCGCGGAGACAGTTCACAAGCGTCTGCGCGAGGTCGGCGGCGTTGAGGTTCCACGCGAGTTCGTGTTCATGGATCGGGCCGCGCTGGGCCTCGGCTCCGTCTTCATTCATCTCAAGGCGGAAGTCAATTGGTATAGACTTTTCAATGAGTTGATCGACGGTTTTGACGTCGATGTCCTGGCTCAACGGCAGGCAACCAAGCTGGCGGAATACGGTTTCGCAGAGGCCGGGGCGCCCAGCGCGGCTGCGTAATTCGCAGAACAGACCCTCTCAGCCCGATACGCACTTGCGAAATGGGGCGGGTTTCCGGCATGTTCCGGTGCTGCACCGCCGAAATAGGCGGCCCTGCATCCCACCAATGACCCTGCCTGTCCGATGAAAATTGCTATTCCCAAGGAAGTCCGAGACGGTGAGACGCGTGTTGCGGCTTCGCCCGACACGGTCAAGAAGTTCGTCGCCCTTGGCGCGGAGGTGGCTGTCGAGGCCGGCGCCGGTATCAATGCGGCGGTAACCGACGATGACTACGCGAATGCCGGCGCAACGATCGGGTCCGACGCGTCGTCGACCTTGTCCGGCGCGGATGTCGTTTTGAAGGTCCAACGACCCCTTCTGGCGTCGGAAGGGACTGACGAGCTTGCGATGATCGGGAAGGGCGCTTTACTGGTCGCCAATCTGGCGCCGTATGACACGCCGGACGCTTTGCAGGCGTACGCTGACGCGGGGATCACGGCCTGCTCGATGGAATTGATCCCGCGGATCACCCGGGCCCAATCGATGGACGTGCTGTCGAGCCAGTCCAACCTCGCGGGCTATAAGTCGGTGCTCGATGCCTGCGGGGTCTACGGCAAGGCGCTGCCGATGATGATGACTGCGGCTGGTACAGTGCCGCCGGCAAAGTGCTTCATCATGGGCGCTGGTGTGGCAGGTCTTCAGGCGATCGCCACTGCCAGGCGACTTGGCGGCGTGGTCACGGCCACCGACGTGCGGCCCGCGGTCAAGGAACAGGTAGAAAGTCTGGGTGCCAGCTTCGTTGCTGTCGAGGATGATGAGTTCCGCCAGGCGGAAACCGCTGGCGGTTATGCCAAGCAGATGAGTGAGGCGTATCAGCAAAAACAGGCGGCCCTCACTGCAGAGCATATCGCAAAGCAAGATATCGTCATCTGCACGGCGCTGATCCCTGGCCGCCCCGCACCGACTTTAGTGACCCAGGAGATGGTCGAGTCGATGAAGCCGGGCTCCGTGATCGTCGATTTGGCGGTAGAGCGCGGCGGTAACTGCGTGCTGAGTAAGCCTGGCGAAGTGGTCAACCACAACGGTGTTTTGATCGTCGGGTATCTCAATGTGCCGGGCAGGTTGCCGGCGGATGCGTCGGCACTTTATGCCCGCAACCTGCTGAACTTCCTGACGCCGTTGATCGATAAGGAAACGAGTGCGCTGGCCGTCGACTGGGATGACGAAATCGTCCAGGGGGTTGTGTTGACGCGCGACGGCGCCATTGTTCACCCATCTTTTGCACCGGCGGCACCGGAAGCGGAGCCCGCGCCCGAGGAGCCTGCGGCTGAAGAGCCGTCAGAAGGCGACGAAGGCTCCGACGCGTCTGACAGTCAGTCAGGCCCGAAAGAATAGACCGCCCGGTTTAGACGGGACAGCGAGTCAAAGGATAATCGATGGAATCCGACCAAATCGTCGAACAAGCTAGCGGGCTTGCCCAGCAGGCGCAGGAGGTTGCGACCAGCGCCGCCGAGCTGAGCCAACAGGTTGAAGCCCATGTCGCGGCCGCCGCTCAGGCCGTCGTAGATACTGGCCATGGCGACTTCTTTCTCACCGGTCTGACCGTGTTCGTTCTTGCGTGCTTCGTCGGCTATTACGTCGTTTGGCGTGTCACGCCGGCACTGCACTCGCCGCTGATGAGCGTAACCAACGCGATTTCATCGGTGATCATCGTCGGTGCCCTGATCGCAGCGGGGCCGACTGTTATCGGCTTTGGCTCAATCATGGGTTTCCTTGCCGTGATCCTCGCTTCAATCAATATCTTCGGCGGGTTCATCGTCACCCAGCGCATGCTGGCCATGTACAAGAAAAAGCAACGCTAGGGGCCGGGGGTAAAAGATATGGAAAGCTTTGCCGTTCTGGCCTATCTGGTCGCCGCCGTCTGCTTCATCATGGCGCTGCGCGGCCTGTCCTCACCCGAGACGTCGCGTGCCGGCAACATTTACGGCATCGTCGGCATGGCGATTGCCATCGTCACTACGCTGCTGCTGGCCCAGGTGGTCAGCTATGTGCTGATCATCGTTGGCATTATTATCGGCGGTGCGATTGGCACTTTTATAGCGCTCCGCATTCAGATGACTGCCTTGCCGCAGCTTGTCGCGGCGTTCCACAGTTTGGTCGGCTTGGCGGCCGTGCTCGTGGCCGTGGCAGCGTATTACACGCCCGAGGCCTATGGCATTGGCCAGCGTGGCGACATCGCAATCGGCAGCCTGATCGAAATGGCCATTGGTACCGCGATCGGTGCCATAACTTTCACCGGCTCGATTGTCGCTTTTGCGAAGCTCCAAGGATTGGTGTCCGGCAAACCGCTCGAGTTCACTGGCCAGCATTTCTTGAACCTGGGGCTCGGTATCCTCGTCGTGCTGCTGGTGGTTTGGTTGTGCGCCGGACAGTCCGGCCTGGCCTTCTTCCTGCTGATCTTGGTTGCTCTGGCGCTGGGCTTCCTCTTGATCCTGCCGATTGGCGGGGCCGACATGCCGGTCGTGATCTCCATGCTCAACTCTTATTCCGGTTGGGCGGCCTGCGGCATCGGCTTCACCTTGCAGAACAATTTGCTGATCGTCACCGGCGCGCTGGTCGGTTCGTCCGGCGCGATCCTCAGCTACATTATGTGCAAGGGCATGAACCGCTCGATCTTCAACGTGATCCTGGGCGGCTTCGGTGGCGAGACGGCGGCGACTGCAGACCAGATCGGCGATCGAACGGTCAAGCAGGGCTCGGCAGAGGACGCTTCCTTCATCATGGGCAATGCCCAGAGCGTGATCATTGTCCCGGGCTATGGCATGGCTGTCGCACAGGCCCAGCACGCTCTGCGGGAGATGGCCGACCTCCTGAAAGAGGAAGGGGTGGACGTCAAATACGCCATCCACCCGGTCGCAGGCCGCATGCCCGGCCATATGAACGTCCTGCTCGCCGAGGCCAACGTTCCGTATGACGAGGTCTTCGAACTGGAGGATATCAACCGTGACTTCGCGCAGGCCGACGTCGCCTTTGTGATCGGCGCCAACGATGTCACGAACCCTGCCGCCAAGACGGACTCGTCAAGCCCGATCTATGGCATGCCGATCCTGGATGTCGAAAAGGCTAAGACGGTGCTGTTCGTAAAGCGCTCACTCGGCTCGGGCTATGCCGGCGTTGAGAATCCCCTGTTCTTCCGCGACAACACGATGATGTTGTTCGGCGACGCCAAGGATATGTGCGAGCAAATCGTAAAGGCGATGGGTTGAACAGCCAGCCGAAGGCCAAACGTCAAAAACCGCCCTGTCGACAGACGGGGCGGTTCGGACTTTCCAGCATCTAGAAGCGGCGGCTGGTTCGGCGCGGACGAAGCGGCCTAGTAGCCTTCGCGCTCTAAACGCTTGCGCAGCAGCTTGCGGGCGCGGCGCACAGCCTCGGCCTTTTCGCGGGCGCGCTTTTCCGACGGCTTTTCGTAGTTCCGGCGCAGCTTCATCTCGCGGAAAATCCCTTCGCGCTGCATCTTCTTCTTCAGCGCGCGCAGGGCTTGGTCGACATTATTGTCACGAACATGGACTTGCACGGTCGTCCATCACTCCTTGTCTTGCCAGGCGTCAGCCCGATAGATAGTTATTCGTCACCGTTTGGCTAGGGGCTTTTGAGCGCCCCAGCTCATTGGGCCGCGGTGCTTATCATGGTTTGCTTCGCTTTGCCAAGGGCTAGTCACTCGTCGGGCCCTGAATTTGGGACGTTTTGTCATGACTTTGTTGAAAATCACGCAAATTGGCCATCCCGTGCTGCGTCAGGTCGCCAAACCGGTTTCGGATGTATCTGACCCAGCCCTCCAACAGTTGATGGACGACATGGTGGCCACGATGCTGGACGCACCCGGTATCGGTCTGGCCGCGCCTCAAGTCTATCACTCCACCCGTTTGATCGTGTTTTCAATCCCAGCCGAGCGGTTGGGGCCGGACGATCCGCCGGCACCGGACGAGATCTCGATCCTCGTCAACCCGGAGTTCGAGTCGCTGGACGATGAGCAAGTGACCGATGTGGAGGGCTGCTTGTCGATCCCGCAGTTGAGAGGGCTAACACCAAGATTTCAGCGGATTATCTATCGTGGTCTGGACAGGGAAGGCCGCCCAATCGAACGGGAAGCCGAGGGTATTCACGCCCGAGTCGTCCAGCATGAAATCGATCATCTCGACGGTGTCTTGTTTTTGGACCGGATGTGCGACCTTAAGGCGCTCGCGGTCGATGACGAACTGCACCATGTCTTGAGGCGGACCGAGCAAGAACGGGAAGAGTGAGATGTCCGACAATGAGCGCGACCGTTTGCTTCAGACGATCCTCGCCAATGTCGCCTTTGATGGCTGGACGCGACGTTGTCTTGAGGACGCCGCGAGGCAGGAAGGTCTGCCGCCCGGAAAGATCGACGTGCTGTTCCCAGGTGGCCCCCGGTCAGCGATCGAGGCATTCAGCCATTGGGCGGACGAACAGATGTTGGCTGCTGTTGAGGGCAATCGCGTTGCCTTTGACGGGATGCGCATCCGGGAAAAGATCGCGTTCCTGGTCGAGGGGCGGCTGCGCGCACTAGAGCCCCATCGCGAGGCGGTGCGTCGGTCATTGGCCGTGTTGGCAATGCCGACCAATGCTGGTCTCGCCAGTAAGCTGCTGTACAGAGCCGTCGACGCCATGTGGCGCGCGGCCGGCGACAGGTCGACCGACTACAATTTTTATACAAAGCGCGTCCTGCTCGCCGGGGTCTATTCCAGCACCCAGCTCTACTGGTTGAACGATCGGTCGGACGACTGCACTGATAGCTGGTCGTTCTTGGCACGCCGCATCGAGGGCGTGCTGAAGGTGGGACCACGCGTAGGCAAACTTGTCGGTAAGGCTGGCAAGCTAAGCGAGATGCCTTTTCGCGTCGCTGCGAGCCTGAGGGAACGGGTGTCGAGCTTCCGGAGGACCGAACCCCAAGAAGGCTAGTTACGCCGTTTTGGAGGGAAGACCGTTGCTTGCTACTTCTTGCGGAACGTATCCAGTGTGACGACGTTGCCCGAACCATCCTCGGCCGGTTGATCGTCTGAGGCGTCCTCGGCTGCGGTACCTTCGGACTTCACGATTGGGGCGATGGCCTGCTGGTTTGCCTCGCCACCATCTTCTTCAGCGGCATCTTCCTGATGCGGCAATGCCTGGAACTGCAGGGCAAAGTTAACCGACGGATCGGCAAAGGTCGTTATTGCGGCCAGCGGGATCGACAGCCGTTCGTTCTTGTTGTTGAAACTCAAGGTCACCTTGAAACCAACATCGGTGACCTCAAGGCCGTAGAACTGATATTGAAGAACGATCGTCATCTCGCCCGGATACTGCTCGTGCAGATAGCTGGGGATATCGACGCCCGGATAGTCGGTGGCGAAGGTTAGGTAGAAATGATGGTCACCCGGCAGGCCTTGTTCGGCAGCCTGCTGCAGCGCGTCGCGGACCACGTTTCTGAGCGCCCGCTCGACCATCTGGTCATATCGCAATCGATCATCCGTCATAACGGCAAACACTAGCGGCCGCTTGGCGCCTTGGGAAGGGGGCCATCGGCCTTGAGTTGAAAACGTCGCAATGTCGAGGAAATGGGGCGTTCTGTTGCTAGGTGCCCCACCCCCCACCTGACGCGGCTAGGCGTCAGGGATTAAGTTTAGGTTGTTTAACCGCATTAAGCGGCCGCACGAACCTGAGCAACGTTGTCGTTTGCAACTATTGCGTTTGGCCCGATAACGGCGGAACCATGCCGAGCGAAAGCTTCATCTTTACTACGCGCGTCGATCCTGTTTCGCCCCCGAAAGACCCAACCGGTCGATCTGGTCGGGAGAAATTGGTGGAGGCGCCGGGTACTGCCCCCGGGTCCGCTACGCTTATTCCATGTCGCGTTTATCGCCATAGTCGGTTGCCCGACAGGTAAGAATATAGGCGCTTGGCGCATGATTGCATAGGGCAAGACGCAGATCGCTTGGGTGGGTAGACTGTCGGGCCCTTACCGATTCTCTTGGCAGCCCGCTCATGAGCCTCACTGACGACCAGCGCGCGGAAATCGATCAACTTAAGTCGCAGACTTATGAGACCAGGCGGGCGACCGTCCCGACGCTTGAGGAAATCCTCTACGACGCGCTGCCCGTGCTCGATCACGGCTTCGTTCGCGTCATCGACTATATGGGCGACGATGCCGCCATCGTGCAGGCCGCGCGCGTCTCCTATGGCAAGGGTACCAAGAAGGTGCGCCAGGACGCGGGGTTAATCCGCTATTTGATGCGTCATTCGCACACCACGCCATTTGAGATGTGCGAGATCAAATATCACGTCAAACTGCCGATTTTCGTTGCCCGCCAATGGATTCGCCACCGGACGGCGAACGTGAACGAATACTCGGCCCGCTATTCGATCCTGGACAAGGAGTTTTACCTGCCCGCGCCCGAGCATCTGGCAGCCCAATCCACGGCAAACCGGCAGGGAAGAGGGGACGTTCTCGACGGCGATCAGGCAGCTCGCGTATTGGACCTACTGCGCGAGGACGCTGAGCAGAACTACGCCCACTATGTCGAGATGATGAACGAGGGCGACGATGGTGCAGTTGTCGACGAGGGCGGTCAGGGGCTCGCGAGAGAATTAGCGCGAATGAATCTGACGCTGAACATGTACACACAATGGTACTGGAAGTGTGATCTGCACAATCTCCTGCATTTCTTACGGCTGCGTGCGGACGCTCATGCTCAGTACGAAATCCGCGCCTATGCCGATGTCATGATCGACACGGTCGAGAGGTGGACGCCTGCCGCCCATCAAGCATTCGTGGATTATCGAATGGGCTCGGCCGAGATCTCTGCCCAAGGGCTTGACGTGATCCGCCGGCTTATCGATGGCGAGGATGTAACCGCCGAAAGCGCAGGGATGAGCCCACGCGAGTGGCGTGAACTTATGGGCGTGCTAAAGCGCGAGGCTTAGCGAGGAGCGGCTCGTACCACGAGCGCCGCGTTCAAGCCGCCGAAGGCGAAGCTGTTTGACAGCGCCGCGCGGATCGGCATTTCACGGGACTTGTTTGGCACGTAGTCGAGATCGCAATCCGGGTCGGGATTGGTGAAGTTGGCGGTGGGTGGGGCAATCCCTTCCCGCATTGCCTGCACGGTCGCAATCATTTCCAACGCCCCCGAGGCACCGAGACAGTGACCATGCATACTCTTGGTGGATGACATCGCGAGCTTTTCAGCCTGCTTGCCAAACACTTCTCTGACCGCCCGTGTCTCGCTCTTGTCGTTCAACTTGGTGCCGGTGCCATGGGCGTTGATGTAGTCGATTTCCTCTGGTGCCACGCCGCCATCCGCCAGAGCCCTTTGCATGGAGCTTACAGCGCCGTCTAACGCCGGTTGAACGAGGTCTCCCGCGTCTGCGCAGAACCCAAAGCCTGCCAACTCCGCCAGGATGGGGACACCGCGTTGCTCGGCCGATTCGAAGGTTTCCAGGACCAAAATGCCGGCCCCCTCGCCGACGATCATGCCCGTGCGGTCGATACAGAAGGGCCGGCAGGTGTCCTGCGAAATCACCCGCAGCGCTTCCCAGGCGCGCATCGGCCCGAGGACGACGCTTGCCTCGCTGCCCCCCGCTAAGGCGAACCGCGCTTGGCCGGTTCTCAGCATCATAAGCGCCACGCCGAGGGCGTGATTGCTGGTCGAGCAGGCGCTGGCGACAGAAAAGCACGGACCTCTGATGCCCAGCTCCATGCTGATCTGGCTGGCGGCGGCGCTGATCATATAGCGTGGGATGGTTAGCGGGTGGACGCGGGCGTCGCGTCCGTACATGCGCTCGTAGGAATCATCCAGCGTGGTCATGCCGCCTGAGCCTGTGCCGGCAATAACCGCAGTGTCAGCGGCGTTCGGACCGGACAAATCTAGCTTGGCTTGTTTGACCGCCTCGCGTGCGGCGATGATAGCAAACTGGGAATAGCGATCGAGGACGTTAAGCTGCCGATGGTCGAAATGGCGCTTGGGCTCGTACCCGCGAACCTCTGCCGCCATTTTGTGATTCAATTGATCGCGTAGTTCCGAACCGACCGCATCAATGCCGGACCGCCCGGCTTTGGTCGAAGACCAGAACGCTTCGACGTCGTGGCCAAGGGAGCTGATCTGGCCTAGTCCGGTTATGGCGATTCTGGTCATGGCCTATCGGCGGAAGATGTACGTCGTTTTAGTCGGGATCAATAAGCGTCGCGGGGTCTCTTCGCGCGACGGGAGACGGGTTGTAGCATGGTCCGTTCCGACCGCAAGAAGATTGCCAGCGTCCTATGGGAGGCGCTTCGGGGGTTTCATTGTCTCAGATCTGATTTAGCGATGATTACGACCGGCTTCGGCTGTGCTAAATGGTGTGCGCAGCCAAAACTGTAAATCAAGGAAACGGCACGAGGCGATGCTGCGAACGCGCCTTTACATTCTGAAGATGCTGGCGAAGTCGCTGGTGATCACATCGCTGGTGGCGACGGCCGTGGCGTGCCTGGTCTATTCGCAGCGCTATCTCGACGAGATCGTCGAACGGTCATTCCCGATCGTCATCTTCTTCGAGATCATCATAACACTGATGCCTTTCCTGCTGGTCGTGGCAATGCCGGTGACGCTCTGCGTTTCCATCGTCTTCATCTACAACAAGCTCATTACGGACAGCGAAATTCTTGTCTTGCGGGCCGCCGGGGTGAGCCAATTCGGCTTGGCGACGCCCGCTGTTTGGCTGGCGCTTTTGGCGACCGGGTTTTCGTACCTGATGACGCTCTACTTCGTTCCGCTGTCATACGAACGGTTTAAAGATATCGAAACAATGGTGCGAAGGGGGCAGGTTGAGATCTCGCTGCCGGCCCAGACCTTCAACACGCTCGAGCGCAATCTCACTGCCTATTACAGCCACGAGCTAGAAGACGGCACCATGCAGTCGATCTTGGTTCAGGACAACCGCAACGCAGCCGAGCCGATCACGGTTATTGCCGACAGCGCCCGTGTTTCGCCCGAGGATGGCGAGTTTCGCATCTATTTTTGGGATGGCATCCTGCAGCGTTTCGACCGCGAGCAAAACCAAACCTCGTCGATCAGTTTTGATCAGTACATTCTCACCTTGAACGTCTTGTCCGCTAATGGCGCCGGCGAAGAGCGACGATTGGAGCCCAGAGAAATGGGGCTTGCCGATCTGTTGGAAGAGCAGATCAATCCTGAGATCGAGCCGCGCCAGCGAAACGAGGCAACGGTCGAGATTTACATCAGGCTCGTCAGCCCGTTGCTCTGTCTCACCATTGCGATGATCGCTGTGACGGTGATGTTCGTGGGCGAGCAGGTGCGCACCCGGTTTTCCAAGCGGGTATTCGCCGTCGGGGCGGTTGTCGCCGCGTTGCTGATGCTGTTTCAGTGGCTCATGGGGCTGACTCGTGGTGACCCGGCATTTGGGCCGCTACTGCCGGTTGCCGCCATCGTGCCGGGTATCGTCGCGACGATCGTTTTGTGGCTTAGCAACCGTAGGGCGCCTAAGCCATGGCGCACCCGACGCCTGGATCTATCCAGCGCTTGATTGGTGAACCCGTTTTCCCGGCGGGTCCCAAAACTGAAGCCAGACCCATTGTTCAGGGGTTTCGCGCACCCAGCGTTCTGCAATTGCATCGACCTGGTCAGACAGCCATTCGCCGTCAGCCTTCTTGTCACCCGTGTCGCGTGGTTCGATCGGATCTTCCAAAATCAGTTCAAATCTGGCGCCTTTGGTACGCTTCATACGGGCGGCCAGCACGACGCAGGGTTTGCGCTGGCTGATACGGATGACGCTGTTAAGCGCCGACATTCGGTGGCGGCCTCGACCGAAGCTGGGCACCATGATCCAGCCCGACAGCCGTTCGTCCATCAGCAATCCGATGCGGGCACCCGGCTGGTCGAAATACCGCAGGGCCTCCCGGGTGCCAGGCGTGGTCTTGGCAAACTGATCAACACCGCTGCTATTTCGGACCCGTGCAACCAGCTGGTCCACATGTGGATTTCTTGGCGGCTTAAAAAATACAGGGGCTGGGATGCCCCAGCCTGTGGCCATAATCGGCGCGAGCTCGTAGTGCGCCAAATGAAGGCTCACCATCAACACCCGCTTGCCCTTCGCGATGGCATCGACAGTCGGCTGAAAGTTAAGCAAGTCGACACGCCCGGACGCGATCATTCGCTGGAGAACCGCATACTCAGCAATCAGCCGACCGAGATTCTCCCAGGCTAATCGTTCCAAACGATCAAGCTCTGCGGCGTCGGCATCCGGGCGAAGATAGGCAAGGTTCTGTCTCAATTTTTTACGCTTGCGTCCCGCAAATCGACCGGCAAGTCGGCCGGCGAAGGCACCAAATCCCGACACCGCCGCGATTGGCCAAGGGCGCAACGCGCCAAGGAACAGGCGCAATGCCGTTCCTTCCAGCCACTCTTTTCTTTTTCGACGTCCTTTGGCCATGACGCCTAACCCCAGCGCCGGTGTGGCCACAACCACTGTTCAGGCGTGTCGCGCAGCCAGTTTTCGAGGACCTGGTTGATGCTTAGCAGGATGCGATTTACATCCGCTTCCCGGTCGCCGGTGCTCTCGAACTCGATAGGCGGTTCGCAGATAACATCGAAATGGGCGCCGCCGGTTCGTTTGACCCGGACGGGAACCAGCTTGGCGCCGTAACGCAGCGCCATTTCGGCAGTCGTCGGGGCTGTTTCAGCGTCATGCCCGAAAAAAGGAACTTTCCGCCCGCGCAGCGAGCGCTGGTCGACCAACATGGCGAGATTACCGCCCTTGGCCAGCACGCCCATGGCGTTGCGAATGGACTCGGTCCCTCGAGGCAAAAGAGTCATGCCGCAATCGACCCGAAGCCCTCTTATGATCCTGTCGACAAAGCGGTTGTTCGGTGGGCGATAGATGCCGGTCATCTCCATGCCGTAGGTCTTGGCAATAACTGGGGAGATTTCCCAATGGCCGACATGGCCGCTGATCAGCAGTAACGGATGCTTGCCATAGATGTCGCGGATATTGTCGTCGCCGTAAATCGTGATGCGCTTGCTGTTGGCGATCTTGCCGAGGGAGGCGTATTCGGTCACGACCCGCCCAAGATGCCCCCACATATCGCGCATGATTTGGCGACGCTCTTCCTCGGATTTCTCAGGAAAAGCGAGGGCCAGATTCGACAGAGACTTTTCCGTTGGCTTGCGGATCTTTGGCCCAATCCAACGGCCTAACCGGTCACCCATCGCCGAGGTCCAGTCGACGGGCAACAAGCCGATCGCCTTGAACGTCAGATACATCGGCAGCGCTTGAAGCGGGTGCCAGATCCAGTGCTGTCGCCAGGCTTGAGCCGGGGTGTGTCGACTCATCGACGGCTGATCGTCATCGGCAGGCCGTAGCGTGGCCGCAATGTCAGCCGGGATTGCGGTTCGACCGGGTGTCCCTCGCGCATGCGCAGGCGGAAGCGCTGGCCCAGAATTGACAGGATCAAAACCGACTCGGTCATGGCGAACGAAGCGCCGATGCAGGTTCGGGGGCCGGCCCCAAAGGGAACATAGGCCAGCTTGTGCCGGGGCTTGGGTGGCTCAACGCCGGGCGGCGGCTCGACCTTTTCGTGATAGAAGCGATCCGGATCGAAATGATCGGGGTTGCGCCACAAACCGCGATGCCGATGCAGCAGCCAGGGGCACACGGCCACGAAACTGCCTGCCGGGATGGTCTTGCCGCCAACTTTGTCCTCCGCCCGCGCTCTGCGGGTGATGATGGGGATCGGCGGATAGAGCCTCAGCGCCTCCTCGAACACGGATCGCACATAGGGCAGTTCGGCAACGTCCGCGTACGTTGGCTGCCGACCCCGGAGAACGCGATCGATCTCCTCATGGAACTTGGTTTCGACGCCGGGGGCGTTGGAGATCAGATACCAGGTCCAGGCTAGCGCATTTGCCGTCGTCTCGTGACCGGCGAAGAAGAAAACCGAAAGCTCGTCTCGGATCTCGTCGTGCGGCCGTTCGCCGCCCGTATCCTCGTCCCGGACCGCCAGCAGAATAGACAGCAGGTCCTGATATTCGTCCTCGTGGCCGCGACGCGCATTGATCATCCCGTCCAGCACATCGTTGATGCTGCGCAGCGCCTTCTTAGCCTTGAAACTCGGCCGCTTCGGCAGCCATGACGGCAGGCCCATGAATTCGTCGAACTCGACCTGGCGCAGCGCGTCGATGTAGTCGGTGAAACTCTCATAGATGATCGCGGCCTTGTCGCCGAGATCGGAAGAGAACATGGTGCGGCAAATCACCTCGGCGGTGACCTGGGCCATTTGCTCGCCCATCTCCAACTCAACCGCACCACCACCCTGGTCGATCGCAGCATCCCAGCGCTCAGCCTGCTCGGCTGCTGTTGCGGCCATGGTCTCGGAGAACTGCTTGATCCGCCGTACGTGGAACGCGGGCGTCGCGTTGCGCCGTTGGCGCCGCCAGATTGCCCCGTCGCTCAGCAACATTGAGTTGCCGATCAGCGGGCCAAGGGCGTTCTTCATCTCGTCGGATTTGGGGTAGTTCTCGACATTGGAGAACAGCACGTGGCGCACAGTGCGCGGACTGTTGGCGATGAACAGCCAGCGCAGGAAAAATTTTTGGGCCAGGAAGCCGGCGAAATAGGCTTCCTCCGGCCACACGGCGATCACGTTTTGCCGCGCCCGCAAGATTGCCTTGATTGGCGAGAGCCGCTCGGTCAATCGTGGCGGCATTGCCGGTATGAATCCGTCTGGGGGCGCCGGGGCGGTGGCTTCGCTTTGCTTTTGTTGGGCCAGGGACATCAGGTGACCCGTTTGAATGCCAGCACCGCGTTGAGGCCACCAAACGCGAAAGAATTGGACAAAGCGGCGTCAATCTTCGTGTCGCGCGCCACATTGGGAATGTAGTCCAAATCGCATTCCGGATCGGGTGTCGTAAAGTTCGCCGTCGGCGGCGCGACCTGGTCGGCGATCGCGCGCGCGGTGATCACCGCTTCCAGCGCCCCCGCCGCGCCAAGCCCATGACCGTGCATGGATTTCGTCGACGAGATCATCAGCTTATCGGACGCGTTGCCAAAAGCGAGCCGCAGGGCCTTGGTTTCGGCCACGTCATTCTGGCCAGTGCCGGTGCCATGAGCGTTGACGTAATCAACCTCTTCGGCTGTCAGGCCTGCATCACCCACGGCCTGGCTAATCGCGCGCGCGGCACCCTCGGACGACGGATCGGTTAGGCTGCCTGCGTCCGACGAGAGGCCCATACCGGCGATTTCCGCGTAGATCTTTGCGCCTCGCGCCTTCGCATCTTCTAGCCGTTCCAAAACCAAGATACCGGCGCCTTCGCCCAGCACCATGCCCTTGCGATCGATGCAGAACGGGCGGCAGGTATCCACCGACAAGACCCTGAGCGCCTGCCAACCCAGCATCGACCCGTAGACGAGACAGGCCTCGCTGCCGCCCGTGACCGCGGCACGCGCACGGCCCGATCTGACCATCCAAAAAGCCTCGCCAATCGCATGATTGGCGGACGAGCATGCGCTGGTGACCCCGAAGGCCGGTCCGTGGAGGCCATATTCCATAGTCACGTGGCTTGCCGCGGCACTAGGCATCAGCTTTGGGATGTTCATCGGCGGCGTTCGGGTCTTGCCGTCGCCATAGATCCGTCGGCTGTCGTTATCGATCGTATAGGCGCCGCCGATGCCAGTCCCGACGATCACTGCGGTTTCATCGCCAATACCGTTCTCGAAATTGAGGCCGCTGTCGTTGACGGCCTGTCGCGCGGCAACCAACGCGTATTGAGAGTAAGGATCGATAACCGCCAACTTCGTCGGATCGAAATGCTGCTCGGCGTCAAAGCCCTTGATTTCGGCCGCAATCGTGATTTTCAGCTTTTCCGGTGGGATTGCCGTAATCGTATCGATCCCGCTGACCCCGTCGCGCGCCGCGCTCCAATGGCTGTCGGCATCATGCCCTAGAGCGGATATACAGCCGAGCCCCGTGATGGCAACACGATGCATGGTCAAACTCTCAGCAAAGAAATGCCCGGACGGTGGGCGGTGATTAGGCGGCGTTCTTCTCGGCAATCAGCCGCTTTATGCCATCGACGACGTCCTGCAAGGTATCCAGCTTCATCGCGTCTCGGTCTTGTGGGACGTCTACATCGAATTCGTCTTCGATTGCGAAGATGATTTCAACCAGGTCGATCGACTCGATCTCGATGTCTTCCAAACGATCGCTAAGCGACAATGTGGAGGCATCCACCCGCCTTTGGTTGGCGACGATTTCTATGATCTTGTCTTCGACGGCTTTGGTGTCAACTTCACTCACCGGTGTATCCTCGGCTTACAGTTATCTCGGCGACCGCGACGGACTTAGCCTCCACAGCCGCCCAACGTGACGGCGGTTCTACAAGGTATTGCTGCGGAAACCTAGCGGAAACAGGCTTTGCAACAGGGGCGATGGCGAAGGCGTTCCGTTGTTGGCCGGCAGGTGGCCGGGGGTTTAGAAGCACCGCGTCATCGATGGTCGATGTTGGGTCTCGCGCACAGATTTACACCCCAATATTGGAAGACTTGGCCGGCCGCATCGCCAATTTGTACGTCAAAGAAGCAATCCAGTCCGGAGTCTGGCATGGGAATGATTCGGATCTGTCCTGGATTCACCGTTCCCTCCAGCCGGTTGCCGCCCCAGCGAGGGCTGTAGTCGGGTGAAATCTGCACGCTCTCCAGCGGCATCGCGCTATTGTTGCTGACGCCCAAAGTCAGTGGATCAGCCTGCGCGTAACCAGGGGTGACCGTGGCCGTCGAAAGCGCCACGATAAGCGCCAGTGTCAGGTACCGCGGTGCGTGTTGACGGGTCGACATGCTGCCCAATCCGATCAGGCCTTCGCTTGCGTTTTCGATTTTGTGAGATGGCGAAACGCCGTGGTGCCCCCCCAAGCCGTCCGCGAATCAGAACATCGGACGATGAGAAGCACACGGCCACTGCCACCCTAACGGGTCTTCGGCCACCTCATACAGCCTCTATATGTGCGACCATTGTGGCTGGGATAAGGCACCCAAGGTGGTAAACTCGGCGATCTACTGAGTCACAATGCGCGGTGCCTGGCGCGGCTGTTCCCGCGACAATTGCCCGGCGATTCGGTCGGCAATGGTTCGATATGCCGTCGCCTGCGAACTGTCCGGCCGCTCAATCACAATGGGGCGCCCTGTATCCGAGGTCTCTCTGATCGCGATGTCGAGCGGGATGTCCCCCAAAAACGCGACGCCCAGCCGTTCCGCCTCGGCTTTTGCGCCGCCATGGCCGAAAATATGACTTTCGGTTCCGCAATTTGGGCAGATGAAGGTGGACATGTTCTCGACGATGCCTAGCACTGGCACGTCGACCTTGCGGAACATATTCAGTCCCTTGCGCGCGTCCAGTAGCGCAATGTCCTGGGGTGTCGAAACGATCACCGCGCCGGCAAGCGGAACTTGTTGGGCCATGGTCAATTGCGCGTCACCAGTTCCCGGCGGCATGTCGACGACCAGCACGTCAAGCTGCCCCCAATCGACGTCACGCAGCATTTGGACAAGGGCGCTTTGCACCATCGGCCCCCGCCATATCATCGGCGTTTCCTCTTCGATAAGGAAACCGATGGACATGACCGCCAAGCCATAGTTCCGCATTGGATCAAGCTTTTTTCCGTCGGGCGATGACGGCTTACCGCTGATCCCAACCATGCGCGGAATGGAGGGGCCATAGATGTCGGCGTCGAGCAGCCCGACCTTCTTGCCCTGCGCCAACAGGGCCAAGGCAATGTTGATCGCGGTCGTAGACTTGCCCACACCACCCTTGCCGGAGGCGACGGCGATGATTGCACCGACACCATCAATGACGATTTGACCCCGTCCGCTCGTTGGCGCTGACGTATTCGGTGCGGTAGGCGCGGCCGGGCGCTGGGTCGGGCTCGGCGGAGCCTCGCGTTCGGCGGTCAGGACGGCCGTAACCGACAGCACGCCCGCCATTCTCTCAATGGATTTTTCGGCCTGTTGTCGCAACGGCTCCAGCGCTGGCCCCTGTTGCGGATCGACCTCGATTGAAAACAGGACATGACCATCGCGTATGGTCAGCCCCGAGATCATGCCTGCCGCCACGATGTCGCCTCCGCCGTTTGGGCTGGGGACCGTCCGCAGGCGGTCGAGGATCGCGTCTTGGCTGATCGCGGCCATGGTTGAAAACTCCGGGCTGTGGCCAATATTTCGGAAACTCGTGCCGCCGGAGCAATAATTCTGTATTTAGACCCCGGCGGGATGACAAATAGGAACGCTGTGCTGGCACTGCCAGCCCGATCGGGTACAAGAACGGCGATCGGTCAAAGCGAAGGAATCGGAGCGGGGTATTAATCGTATGCCTTGGAGCAATCAAGGTGGGGGCGGCGGCCCTTGGGGTTCAGGTGGATCCGGAGGGTCTGGTGGCTCTGGCGGTGGCGGCGGCAACAACCCTTGGGGTGGCCGCGGCTCGGGCGGCGGCGGCGGTGGCCCAACACCGCCTGACTTCGAGGATATGCTGCGCCGAGGCCAAGACCAGGTGCGCCGGTTCCTGCCCGGCAATCTCGGTGGCGGCCGCGCGATCATCATCATCATTGTTCTGATCGTGATAGGTTGGGCGCTCACCGGGTTCTATCGGGTACAGCCCGACGAGCAGGGCGTCGTTCTGCAGTTTGGTAAGTACTCCCGCACGACCTCACCGGGCCTTAGATATCACCTCCCCTGGCCGATTGAGAGTGTGCAACTGCCGTCGGTCACAACAATCAACCGAATCGATATCGGGTTTCGCGGCTCAACAGACGGACGGACGGGCAGCCGGGATATTCCCGAGGAAAGCCTGATGCTGACCGGTGACGAGAACATCATCGATATCGACTTCACGGTCCTCTGGCGCATCAACGATGCGCGCAACTATCTGTTCAACATCCGTGACCCTGAGGCGACAGTTCAGGTCGTCGCGGAAAGTGCGATGCGCGAAATCATTGGCCAGACCGACATTCAACCGGCCCTGACCGAAGCGCGTCAGGAAATCGAGCAGCAGACGCGCGTTTTGACGCAGGAAACTCTGGACGAGTACGGCGCCGGCATTCTGATTGAAGAAGTTCAGCTTCAAAGTGTCGATCCGCCCTCGCAGGTCGTTGATGCGTTCAACGACGTGCTCCGCGCACGCCAGGACGAACAGCGCTTGAGAAACTTGGCCGAAGCCTACGCCAACGACATTTTGCCGCGCGCTCGTGGTGAGGCAGAACAGCTCGTTCAGGAGGCAAGCGCCTATCGCGAGCAAGTAGTCTCGCTGGCCCAAGGTGATGCCGATCGGTTCTTGTCGGTCCTCAATTCCTATCGCACGGCGCCGGAAGTAACGGTAGAGCGCCTATACCTTGAGACAATCGAAGAGGTGTTCGGTGGCGCCAACATGGTGATCATCGAGAGTGAGGAGGGGGGCAACGGCGTCGTGCCCTACCTGCCTTTGAACGAATTGCGACAGCCGACCGTCATTCGGGGGCAGTGATCATGAGCAAAAAGCTAATCCTCGGCATTGTCGTTCTAGTGGTCGCGATCGTTGCGTCGCAGTCCTTCTTCATCGTGAGAGAGACCGATCAGGTTTTGGTTCTTCAGTTTGGTGAACCGGTGCGCGAGATTCGTGAGCCGGGGCTTCAATTCCTGGTTCCGTTCATCCAGAACACCCAAGTCTACGAAAAGCGCATTCTTCCGGTCGACCCGCCAGTCGAGCAGGTCTTGTTGTCTGATCAGCGGCGATTGGATGTCGATGCCTTCGTTCGCTATCGCATCATTAACCCGCTGTTGTTCTTCCAGGCCGTCCGTGACGAACAGACGGCGGTCGCGCGAATTTCGACCATAACCAATGCGGCCCTGCGTCGGGTATTGGGTAACACTACCCAGACTCAGATCCTGTCTGATGCGCGTGCTGGCATCATGAATGACATCTTGGCCGAGGTAGCGCTGCAAACCGCCCGGTTCGGGATCGAGATCATCGACGTGCGTATCGGCCGCGCGGACGTACCGGAAGGTACGGTTCAATCGATCTACGATCGGATGCGTTCCGAACGTGAACGAGAGGCCGCAGAGTTCCGTGCCCAAGGTGAGGAGCAAGCCCAGTTGATTCGGTCGCGGGCCGACCGCGATCGCACCGTTATCCTGGCCGAAGCACAGCGCGAATCGCAGGTACTGCGAGGCGAGGGCGACGGCGAAGCGATCACCATTCGCGGTGATGCCTTTGGCCAAGATGCGGACTTCTACAGCTTCTATCGGAGCTTGGAGGCCTACCGGACCTCGATTGCTGATCAGGGCACGACCATGGTTGTCTCACCAACCGGCGACTTCTTCCGCTTCTTCCGGGATGCGACAGGTGGCCTAACCGCGTTGGAGGAAGCACAACCTGTGGCCCAGACGGACGCGGGCGGAGATTCGACCGAAGAGGGTGAGGGCACTGGAGGCACCGACGAACAAACGGAACCTACTACAACGGAGGAGCCGGAAACGACGACTGAAGACCAAGAGCAGTCAGCCTTGACGCAGTAACCGACGCGTGATTGCCGCCCTGAGTCTCGTGGCCATCCGAGTCTCGTGACCGACCTTTGGACGGCATTGGCGCTGGTTTTGGTGGTTGAAGGGCTGCTTTATGCCGCCTTTCCCGGACCGATGAAGCGGGCAGTCGCCATGGTTTTGGGCATGCCGAGCAGCACGCTGCGTACTGTCGGGTTGGTCAGTGCCTTGATCGGTATAGGCGCGGTCTGGCTGATACGAGGATAGTGTTCGCGAGCCTGCTTGCTCTCACACATATCATCGCATTGTGACCCTTGGTTACGCCTTAATGGAACCATATTTGATATCAAGATCCAGTTCGCTTTGGACCGTCCGGGATTGTCAATGGCGGTTCGAAACTCAATTGATTGCTAAATGGGGGTTCGAAACCCGGTAATTTGGCCTCCCGGCCTGAGGGCCGGTTGAGGATAGGAGGAGAAACAGAGAATCATGCGGATGTATTTTCAGTCATGTACGCGTTCGAGCGCGTCTGCGATGCCCGCGATGTGCGTCAAACCACTCGTTTGGACGGCCACCACTCTGGCGCTCGCTGCTGTATTGCTAATAGTTCAAGCATCTCAGGCGCTTGCGCAAGATCGGCCGGAAAGCTTCGCCGATCTTGCGGAGGCCCTGTTGCCATCCGTCGTCAATATTTCGACGACCCAGGTCCTGGACGGAGACGAGTTGGGCAATCAGAACGTCCCCCAGTTCCCGCCGGGGTCACCGTTTGAGGATTTCTTCGAGGACTTCCAGAACCGTCGTGGCGGCGAGGGCTTGCCGCCGCGCCAAGCCAGTGCTCTGGGTTCAGGCTTCATCATCGATTCGTCCGGTATCGTCATCACCAACAACCATGTGATTGCAGGCGCCGACGAAATCACCGTCATCCTTCAAAATGACGAGTCTTATGTGGCCGAGCTTGTTGGCGCCGACGCGGAGACCGATATCGCGGTTCTGCGGGTGGAAGCGGACGAACCCTTGCCGGCAGTGCCATGGGGCGACAGCGATGCCCTGCGGGTCGGCGACTGGGTGATGGCTATCGGCAATCCGTTTGGTCTCGGTGGATCCGTCTCGGCGGGTATCGTTTCGGCCCGTGGTCGCGACATCAATTCCGGCCGTTATGACAACTTCATCCAGACGGATGCAGCGATCAATCGCGGCAATTCCGGTGGTCCGCTGTTCGACCTCGATGGCCAAGTCGTGGGCATCAACTCGGCGATCTATTCGCCGACCGGATCGTCCGTCGGTATCGGGTTTGCCATTCCGGCGAATTTGGCTCAGGGCGTCATCTCGCAGATTTTGGAGTTCGGTCGCACGCGGCGCGGCTGGCTGGGTGTGCGGATTCAGACCGTGACGGATGATATCGCCGAGAGCCTTGGTCTCGAAGAGGCGCGGGGCGCTTTGGTTGCGAGCGTCACGCCGGGTGGACCCGCGGAGGAAGCGGGCATCATTCCCGGTGATGTGATCATCGAGTTCAACGATCGCGACGTTGAAGACATGCGTGGCCTGCCTCGCATCGTCGCCGAGACCACCGTGGGCGCCGAGGTTGATGTTGACGTCTTCCGCAGTGGCGAGATTGTTCAGGTCGAAGTCGTACTTGGCGAGCTTGAGGTCGCTGAGGAGCAGGGGTTGCTCGCTGCCTTGCCGCCTGACGAGGCGATCGGCATTGAGGAAGAGTTGTCGGATTTGGGTCTGACCGTATCTTCGATCAACGACCAACTGCGTAGCGAATACAACCTGTCTTCCGACGCAGAGGGCGTGGTGATCTTGTCTGTCGATCCTGAGTCACAGGCAGCCAGCGAAGGGCTTGTCCCCGGCGAGGTGATCGTTGAAGTCGGTCAGGAAGCGGTGACGTCGCCGGAGGAAATCTCCGAGCGCATCGAAGCGGCCCAGGACGCCGGTCGGCGGTCGGTCCTGCTGCTGATTGACCGCGAGGGTCAGTTGCGCTTTGTGGCGTTGAACGTATCTGAGGGCTAAGCCTCGGAGGCTTCAAACAGCCGCGTGCGAATGAAGAAGGGTGCTTTGGAAACAAGGCGCCCTTTCTTCTTTTTGGCCCATCTACTCTGCTTGGATGTCTTCGAACCGGTAACCCTGGAAATACAGCAGGGTCCGCAGGTCGCCATGGTCGATCTTGAACCGGGCCGCATCGCGCAATGCTGGTTTCGCATGGTAGGCAACGCCCATACCAGCTTCGGCGATCATCGCCAGGTCGTTGGCACCGTCGCCGATCGCCGCAGCGGCGTCAGGTGCAATGGCCAGGCGTTGGCAGAGACTTAGCAGCATCTCGCGTTTGGCGTCGCGGCCGCGAATGGGCTCGACCACCTGCCCGGTCAAAGCCCCGCCTTCGATTTCCAAGACGTTGGCGCTGTCGATATCGAACCCCAGACGGCCGCGCACCCGACTGGTGAAATAGTCAAAGCCGCCCGAAACAAGCGCCGTGAAAGCGCCGTGGGCCTTCATGGTCGCGACCAGGGTGTCCGCGCCAGGCATTGGCACAATGCGACTGTAGGTCCTCTCAAGAGCGCCCTCCGATAGCCCTGCAAGCATGGCCACCCGCTCGCGCAGGGCCTCAGCGAAGTCAAGCTCGCCGCCCATGGCACGGGCCGTGATGGCGGCAATCTGGTCCTTCAGGCCGGTTTCGTCAGCCAGCTCGTCAAGGGTCTCGCCCACGACGATGGTGGCGTCCATATCGGCAATTAGCAGGCTTTTGCGACGGCCGTCATCGGCTTGCAGCGCAAAGTCGATTCGGTGCTCGGGCACTTTAGATTGGATTTTCGCCTCCAACTCTTGCCGACGTGTCTCAAAGTCAGGGCAAAGGAACCTCACGTCGCAAGCCAGACCTGGGGCTAACCAATCCGGTTCCATCGTCTCACCGAGAACGTTCGCGACGGTGGAAGCTAGACGATCATCGAGCATGCCCTGTTCGGCCGCAACGAGGGTCAGCACGTGAAGGTCGGCATCGTCGCGCATCTTGAAGAAACCGGTGATGAGAGGTCGGGTGACGGGCCTTATGCCGGACACCCCGCGCCCTTGTCCAGGGGGCGGCGGTAGTCCAGTTTGACCGTCATGGACAAAGGTGATTCAGCCCCTCCGGTAATCCTGATCGCGGGGCCAACTGCGTCCGGGAAGTCCGGCGTAGCGCTTGCTGCTGCCAAAGTACTAAACGGCGTGATCATCAACGCCGACAGCATGCAGGTTTACAGCGACTTGCGAATCGTGACGGCGCGGCCCACTGTCGAGGACGAGCGGGAGGCGCCGCACAGGCTCTACGGCGTGCTGCCTGCCGATCGCCCGTGCTCTGCAGCTGCCTGGGTCGACATGGCGCTAGCTGAAATCGCCCACGCTCGGTCGCAGGGGCACCGGCCAATCTTCGTCGGTGGGACGGGTCTTTATCTGAAGGCGTTGATTGAGGGCCTCAATCAAATTCCGCCCATCCCCGACCATGTTCGAACGGCCACGCGGGAGATGCACCAGCAACTGGGTGCTGCTGCCTTTCACGAACAACTGTCGCGCTGGGACCCGGCTATGGCCCGCCGGCTTAATTCGGGTGATACCCAGCGGATGATCCGTGCGTGGGAGGTCATGGCAGCCACGAACCGGTCGCTTGAGGATTGGCAAGCTGAACCTTCGTCGGGACCACCTGAAGGTATGCGCTTTGACCTTCATGTCCTGATGCCGCCGCGTCCAGCGCTCTACGCCGTTGCGGATGGGCGCTTCGTGTCCATGGTCGAACAGGGTGCGCTGGACGAGGTCAGGGCACTGGCCGATCGACGGCTGCCGCGCGATCTGCCCGCTATGAAGGCGGTAGGGGTGCCTGAACTCATGGCCCATCTGGCTGGCGACCTCAAAATTGAGACGGCGATCGCCAAGGCGCAGCAGGCGACGCGCAACCTGGCAAAGCGGCAATTCACTTGGTTTCGCCACCAGTTTTCGGCTGATCGACTGGGTCCATCCGTGCATGCCAGCCATGTTTATGACGCGCAACAATCGGAAAGTTTGAGCCAAGAAATCTTAAAGAATATTCGAAAATCCCGTTGACCTACGGCATCATCCCGTCTAGCTTGCCGCTCCCGCACTGCGGCAAAATTGGTTGCGGCGCGAAAATTGTCTGAAAAACAGCAGGTTAACGAGAAACCGGCAAAACCGGTTGCTCGACATGGAAAAAACGGATGAAAGACCCGATGCCCGAACAGCAGTTGACCGGTGCCGAAATTGTCTTGAAAGCCCTGACGGATCAGGGTGTTGACGTTATTTTCGGGTATCCTGGCGGCGCTGTCCTTCCGCTTTATGACGCGATCTTCCAGCAAAACCACATTCGTCACGTTTTGGTCCGGCACGAGCAAGCAGCCGTTCATGCTGCCGAGGGCTATGCCAGGTCTACCGGAAAAGTCGGGGTCGTACTGGTGACCTCCGGCCCTGGCGCGACGAATGCGGTGACCGGCTTGACCGATGCGCTGATGGATTCCATCCCGGTGCTATGCCTGACCGGACAGGTGCCGACCCATCTGATCGGCAATGATGCGTTTCAGGAATGCGATACGACCGGGATCACGCGGCCGTGCACTAAGCACAACTATTTGGTCAAAGATATCAATCAGTTGGCGCGAACAGTTCACGAAGCATTTTGGGTCGCTCGATCGGGCAGACCAGGGCCGGTTGTGCTGGATTTGCCCAAGGATATTCAGTTTGGGACCGGTCCCTACACGCCGCCAGAGGCCGTCGAACACCGCACCTATCGTCCGCAATTGCAGCCTGACATGGCCCTCGTGGAGCGAGCCGTCGAATTGATGGCCGAGGCTGAACGTCCGATCTTCTACACGGGTGGTGGTGTCATCAATGCGGGGCCGGAGGCCTCCAAGGTGCTGGCGGAATTCGTCGAACTCACTGGCTATCCGATCACCAACACCTTAATGGGGCTAGGCGCGATCCCGGCCTCGGACCGGCGGTTTCTAGGCATGCTCGGCATGCACGGTACCTACGAGGCCAATCTGGCCATGTACCATTCCGACGTGATGATCAATATCGGGGCGCGCTTCGACGACAGGGTGACTGGCCTGCTGACCGAATTCTCGCCCGGTGCCAAAAAAATCCACGTCGATATCGATCCTAGCTCGATCAACAAGAACGTTGCCGTTGACATCCCCATCGTCGGCGATGCGCTGGCGACCATGCGCGCGATGATCAAGGTCTGGAAAGATCGCGGCTATAAGCCGAAGGAACAGGCCTTAAGCAAATGGTGGCAGCAGATCGACCAGTGGCGCGCGCGCGATTGCTTGCGCTTCACTCAGCCGACAGAGCCCGGTTCGATCATCAAGCCACAATACGCGATTAAGCGCCTGGTTGAGGCGACCAAGGATCGCGACGATGTCTACATTACGACCGAGGTCGGCCAGCACCAAATGTGGGCAGCGCAACTCATCCCATTCAATAAGCCCAATCGGTGGATGACCTCCGGCGGGCTCGGCACGATGGGATATGGGCTGCCCGCCGCGATGGGCGTACAGATCGCGCATCCCGATGCGCTGGTCGTCGACGTGGCCGGTGAAGCATCGGCCATGATGAACATTCAGGAGCTTTCGACCATCAAGCAATACGAACTGCCGGTGAAGCTGTTCCTGATCAACAACCAATGGATGGGCATGGTGCGCCAGTGGCAGGAACTGCTGCATGGCGAACGCTATTCGCACAGCTATTCCGAAGCGTTGCCGGATTTCGTTAAGTTGGCGGAGGCCTATGGCTGTGTCGGCCTTCGCGCCAGCAAGGTCGAAGAAGTCGATGACGTCATCGGTGAAATGATCGAGATCAAGCGGCCAGTCATCGTCGATATGTGCGTTGACCAGCGGGAAAACTGCTTCCCGATGATCCCCGGCGGCCATGCGCATTACGACATGCTTTTGGGCCCCGAAGATCAGGCCGAACAGCCCGCTTCCGAAGAGGGTATGGTTCTGGTATAGCCTCCCGGCCTCAACTGGGCTGAGCGTTTCGGCGGCAGTCTCTGCAGCCGCTTTGCCCGGTTATCTCAACGCTAATTGCCTCCAAATAAGAACTGGGCGCCCGCAATGCCGCCGCAAGAATCCATTGAACGCCATACCATCGCCGTGCTCGTCGACAATGAGCCGGGTGTCCTCGCCCGCGTCATCGGCCTCTTCGCCGGCCGGGGCTACAATATCGAGAGTCTAACCGTCGCTGAGGTCGATCACGCTGGCGGTCGCTCGCGGATCACCATCGTGACCAGCGGCACCAAGATGATCATTGAGCAGATCAAGGCCCAGCTTGACCGGCTGGTGCCGGTCCATACCGTTGACGATCTGACGATTGACGGCCCGTCGATCGAGCGCGAACTGGCGCTGATCAAGGTCCGTGGCTCGGGCGAAAAACGCATCGAGTCCTTGCGTATCGCCGACATCTTCCGCGCTCGCGTCGTCGATAGCACGACGGAGAGCTTCGTGTTCGAAGTCACCGGTGCATCCGACAAGATCGATGCTTTCGTCGGGCTGATGCTGCCGCTCGGCTTGGTGGATATCACCCGGACTGGCGTTGCCGCCATTGCACGCGGCGAAGAGGGTTTGCTGATCCACAGCTAGCCGCATCGCCGTGTTTAACTTCAAGATCAAGAAAGACAAGTAAAGGACTGAAAGAATGCGCGTTTACTACGATCGCGACGCCGATGTTAATCTGATCAAGGCCAAGAAGGTCGTGATCGTAGGCTATGGTTCGCAAGGCCACGCCCACGCCGCCAATCTGCGCGACTCAGGCGTCACCGATGTGCGCGTTGCGCTGCGTCCGGGTTCCGCGACCACGCGCAAGGCCGAGGAGGCCGGATTCACGGTCATGAGCCCGGCCGATGCCGCCGGCTGGGCAGATGTGATCATGATGTGCACGCCGGACGAGCTGCAGTCCGATATCTACAAGGACAGTTTGCACGAGAACATGAAGGAGGGGGCTGCGCTGGGCTTTGCGCACGGCCTCAACATCCACTTCAATCTCATCGAGCCGCGCGCCGATCTCGACGTCTTTATGGTGGCACCGAAGGGACCGGGTCATACGGTGCGGTCTGAGTATCTGAAGGGCGGCGGCGTGCCTTGCTTGCTGGCGGTGGATCGCAATCCGACGGGCTCGGCCTTCGATGTCGGCCTGTCCTATGCGTCTGCGATTGGCGGCGGCCGCGCCGGTGTGATCGAGACAACCTTCAAGGAAGAGTGCGAGACCGACCTTTTCGGCGAACAAGTGGTGCTGTGCGGCGGCCTGACGGCACTCATCCAGGCTGGCTACGAAACCTTGGTCAATGCCGGGTATGCGCCGGAGATGGCCTATTTCGAGTGCCTGCACGAGGTCAAACTGATCGTCGACCTCATGTATGAGGGCGGCATCGCCAACATGCGCTACTCGATCTCGAATACGGCTGAGTATGGCGACTATCGTACAGGCCCGCGCATCATCACCGACGAGACGCGTTCGGAAATGCAGAAGGTCCTGGCGGAGATCCAAAACGGTCAGTTCACCCGCGACTGGATGTTGGAGAACAAGGTCGGCCAGACCAGCTTCAAGGCGACCCGTCGCCGTGCGGCCGCCCACGACATCGAAAAGGTGGGCGAAAAGCTGCGCGCCATGATGCCCTGGATCGCTCAGAACAAGCTGGTCGACAAGGCCAAGAACTGATTTCTCGAGCCTATCTACGGTTTCCGGCCGGCGGCCTTTTCAGGCGGCCGGCCTATTCTTTTCTGGTTCTTTTTCGGCCGGCGATACCCGAGAGCGGGTGATCAAGCGCGCACCCAGCCCGTAGGTAAAGTAGGCCCAGACCCAATTTAAGAACACCATCATACGGTTGCGGGCGCCGATCAGAAAATAGATGTGGATCAGCCCCCAGAACATCCAGGCAAACCACCCTTTCATTTTGAACCTGTGCAGGTTTGCGACGGCCGCGTGACGCCCGATCGTGGCCAACATCCCTGCGTCGCGATATCGAAACGGCGCATGGGCCTGCGCGCCGGCAATTTTCCGGGCGATCGCCTTGGCAGCGTATATTCCCTGCTGCTTGGCGACCGGCGCGACGGCGGGCAACGGCTTGCCCCCTTCCTGCGCAAAACAAGCGGCGTCACCGATGACAAACACTGTGTTGTGTCCAGGAACGGTGAGCGAGCCGCCGACCTTAATCCGGCCCTGCCGGTCGGCCTCGGCACCTAGCCAATCACGGACATTCGGCGCTCTTGTCCCGGCTGCCCAAAGGACATTGGTCGATCCGATTACCTGCCCGTCCGCCAAGGTCACGCCGTCGGCGTCGACGCTCTCGACTGGTGAGTTGAGGCGAACCGTGACCCCGAGTTTGGTCAGCGACCGTTCGGCAAAGTCCGTCAGACTCTCAGGAAAGCCGTGCAGCACTGAGGGGCCGGCCTCCAGCAAGACAATCTCGGCTTCACTGGGGTCGATGTGGCGGAAATCCCGAGCGAGCGCTTTCTTGGCCAATTCAGCCAGCGCGCCCGCAAGCTCCACGCCGGTTGCGCCGCCGCCGACAATCACAAACGTCATCAGCCGTTTGCGCTCAGCCTCATCCAGGGCAGTTTCGGCGTATTCGAACGACAGCAGCACCTTCTCGCGAATATCGAGCGCGTTTTTCAGTGACTTCAGCGACGGCGCGTGAGGCCGCCAATCATCGTGGCCGAAATAGCTGTACTCCGATCCGGTGGCTACGATCAGATAGTCATAGCGATGCTCGGCGCGATGGCCCTGGACAGTCTGGGCCTCGGTATCGATGCCGACGACCGTGTCCATAAGGATCGTCGTGTTGGCCTGCTTTCGAAACAGACTGCGGATCGGCACGGCCACATCCGCCGGAGAAACACCTGCCGTCGCAACCTGATAGAGCAGCGGCTGGAACAGATGGTGGTTTTGCCGGTCGATTATCGTGATATGGACTGGTGCTTTGGCTAGTGCCTTCGCCGCTGCAAGGCCACCGAAGCCAGCGCCTAAGATGACGACTTCAGGACGCCCCTCGGGGCTGGTTTCATCAGGTTGCGCCGTCATTGTTATCGATCTCGATGCGGTCCCTACCATTAAGGATTTGGGCTGCGATCTAGGTCAGCCAAGAGGCGCCTGTTGCGTGGCTGCCATGAGGGGTTTGGTTGTTTTCATCGCTGGTTGGGTGCGCCGGTCCTCAAACCAATCGCTGAGCAGCGAATAGTGCCCTGACCAGTTTGAAACCAGTTGGTTGAGGTCCATGATTTCTAGGGCACATGCCAATGCTATGTGCCCAAAGTCCCAAGCGGGGCGCGCCTTAAGTTCCACTCGAGATTTCTCAAAATGTTCAAGGCATCTGGCTGCTCGCTTCGCCTCAACCGAAAGGATGGAATCGGACCGTTTGTCAGGTTGGCGACGCAGTTCCCGGACCCAGACGGCGATACCGTCAAGAAAGCCGGACATCACGCTTTCCTCGGCGCGCGTACGCCAATCAGCTTCGTCTGGGATGAACCTAGGGGTGCCGGTTAGCCAATCGAAATAGCCGCAGATGTTTCTGGCTTCGCCAAGTACCAGATCGCCATCCACCAGTGTCGGCACTCGGCAAACGGGGCTGTAGGCGAGCAGCGGACTATCCGGCGATCTGTTAACGACCTTGATCAACTCGATCCTGTCGACAAGACCGGCTTCGATCGCGGCAATGCGCACGATCCGAGCGTATGGCGAGTTGGTAGAGTAGTAGATCTGCATCGGCGATTTTCTGTGGTTTTGGGGTGGGCTGGGCGATTGTCTGGGCAACAATATCCCACTCCCTAACTGACAGTGATATTTTGGATTTTTGAAGGCGCGATCACGCGATTTCGTGAGTTCGTGCCGAAATAGATTAGATATTTCAATATTTTACGCAGAAGATTGATTATCATCTTGACAACATGTCAATCCACGCGCAGTCTTTCCAAAACGTTTTGGAAAAGGTCTGTTAAGGACCGAATTTCAGGAGAGGGGACCGACCTGAGATGGCGGCGAAGGGACGCAGAAAGCTGCGCCTAAAGGAATTGTCATCGGATCTGGGACTGTCGATCACGACGGTTTCGCGGGCGCTTGCCGGCTATTCCGATGTCAGTGCCGCCACCCGCGAGAGGGTTCGAGAGGCCGCCGAGCGCAGCGGTTACATTCCCAGCCGTGCCGGTCGCATGCTTGTGTCAGGGAACAGCGGCTTTGTCGGCCTGGTCGTTCCACTGCGCGATTCTCACTTCATCGATGCTTTCCTCGGCGAATTTATCGTCGGCTTGAGCCAGGCGTTGACCGAAGGCGGCCGCGATCTGGCGATTTCGACTGCGACGGGCAAACGGTCGGAAGTCGATGTTCTTCGGCATGTCGTGAACGGTCAGCAAGTCGACGGCGTCGTGGTCAATCGTGCCCTGATGCGCGATGCGCGCGTCTCCTATTTGATTGACCAGCAAATCCCCTTTGTCTTGCACGGGCGCGTTCCCGACGAGACCAGGCCTTACGTTTGGTTTGATACCGACGGAACGGCCGCCTTTTCAGAAGCGACCGAGATGTTGATCGATCTGGGCCATCGCCATTTCGGTCTTCTGACGTTTTCGGAGTCCTTCACATTCACCCATTTCCGGCGCGCCGGTTTGGAGAGCGCTCTCAAAAGGCACGGCTTAAGCCTCCCATCCGAGGCGGTTGCCAGCGTGGGCCGATTTGATGAAGACGAGTTGGCGCGTGCGAGTGCGGCGCTGCTGAGTTTGCGACCGCGGCCGACCGCCATTCTATGTGCGACGGACGCGCTGGCCATAAAGCTGGTGGAAGTCGCGGGCAGTCTTTCGATCAACGTACCGTCCGACCTCTCCGTCATCGGCTTCGATAACGTCCCGGTATCGGCCTACGCCACGCCCGGCATTACCACATTCGACCAGCGCATTCAGGAAAGCGCCGTCAACGTCGCCAACATGCTTGTCCAAGTGATCGACGGTGACGTGGACGCGGTCAAGCCACGGTTGGTGAAGGCCGATTTCATTGCTCGGGGCAGTCACGGCCCGGCGCCGGCGGTGCAAAGACCCGCACGTGCGGCCGGATAGGTGTTCGTTTTGTTTGGATCAAAGTGTCAACAAGGGAGGATCTCATGACACGACTAACTAAGACTCTGTTGCTGGCATCCGGGGCGGCGTTGCTGACCACCGGTTTTGCCACGGCGCCTGTAATGGCCCAGGAAATCCTGTTCTGGTCTACCCAGGCGCGCCCGGTTGAGGAAGCCCAGGCCATGCGCGACGACGTGCTGGCTGGCTTCGACGGCCCCGGCGAAGTAGACTATTCGCCGCAGGATGGCGGGCCGTTCATCACCCGTCTCGAGGCCGAATTCACGACAGGTGAAGGCACGATTGGACTGATCGGCGCCTTGCACGGTGACTTCTCTGCCCTCGGTAATGATAACTTGATGGATCTGTCTGGCATCGACGTTTCCTCTCTCGGCATCAGCCCGGCTCTGTTGGAGCTTGGTCAGTTGGGTTCGGGCGAACAGCTCTACATGCCGTGGATGCAGGCGACCTACATCATGGCTGCCAATCGCGAAGCGCTGCCTTACCTGCCAGACGGCGCCGACATCAATGCGCTGACCTATGATCAGTTGATCCAGTGGGCCACGAACATGGCTGAAGAAACCGGTTCGCCGAAATTCGGCATCCCGGCTGGTCCGAGCGGACTTAAGCACCGCTTCTTCCAGGGCTATCTCTATCCGTCTTTCACCGACTCCATGGTCACCGAGTTCCGGTCGGACGCCGCTGAGGACATGTGGGAAACCTTCATGGAGCTGTGGGCCGTTACCAGCCCGGCGTCGCCCAGCTATAACTTCATGCAGGAGCCGCTGTTGACCGGCGAAGTTTGGGTGGCGTTTGACCACACCGCGCGCCTGGCTGAGGCATTCAACCAGCGTCCGGAAGACTTCGTTGCTTTCCCGGCCCCGGCGGGCCCGACCGGCCGCGGCTTCATGCCGGTCCTCGCTGGTGTGGGCGTTCCGGTGACAGCCCCTGATCAGGATGTGTCCATGGATCTGACCTCCTACCTTATGGAGCCGGACACACAAATCGCGACCCTTCGGGCGACCAACTTCTTCCCGGTCGTAGACGTTGAGTTGCCGGCTGAAATGCCAGCTTCGGTGCGTGCCTCTAGCGCCGCCGTTGCCGCTCAGTCTGCTTCAGCCGACGCGAATCCCGGCCTCTTGCCAGTCGGTCTTGGCGACCTGGGTGGTCAGTTCAACGCCGTTTATGTCGACACGTTCGAGCGTATCGCCTTGGCCGGTCAGGACATCCGGACCGTACTTGACGATCAGGCGGAGACTCTCCGCGAGATCATGGAAGAGGCTGGCGCTCCGTGCTGGGCGCCTGATCCGGCTTCCGACGGGCCTTGCCCCGTCAACTAACGGTACCGCCTAACTAGGTACCGTTCGCGCTGGCGGCCGATGCGTCGCCAGCGCCCTTCATCGGCTTTGGGGGATGAAAAATGCAGGCTAGATCACTGCCATACCTTCTGCTGGCTCCAGCTTCCGTATTTTTGGTCGTCTTTTTCCTATATCCGGCGATCGATGTGGCAATTCAGGCATTCACCGTAGAGGGGGAATGGACCTGGGCCAACTTCGGCGACATGGTCGACCATTGGAAGTTTGAATCGGCCCTCTGGAACACGCTGTTGCTGGCCGCAATCGTCGTGCCGTTGCAGATCGCGTTGTCCCTATTCATGGCCACGATGGTCACCAAGATGAAGCGGGGACGGGACTTGATCCTGTACATCTGGACGATCCCGCTCGGCATCTCCGATCTGGCTGCGGGCATTATCTGGCTGGCGATTCTCGAACAGAACGGCTTCCTCAACAGTGCGCTGTTCGGTCTGGGTATCATCGATTCCCCCACAACCATCCTCAGCTACCAAAACCCTTGGGTTCTCTTGATCGCCGTTGCCATCGCCGAGATTTGGCGCTCGACCGCCATCGTGCTGGTTATCTTGGTCGCCGGCATGGGGCTGATCCCCAAAGAGTATTACGAAGCGGCCGAAGTGTTCGGCGCAGGGCCTTGGAAGCGCTTTGTGAGAATCACCCTGCCGATGATGCGTCCAAGCCTGCAGACGGCCCTGATCCTACGCACCATCCTGGCGTTCGAAGTCTTCGCCGTCGTGATTGCCTTGGCCGGCACCAACATGCCGATCCTGATGGGCGAGGTTTACGAGTGGGAGTTCAGATTGCGTGACAGTGGCGTCGCCTCTGCCTACGCGCTGGTCGTGCTCGGCATCTCGATCGCCTTCACGATCTTCTTCCTCTGGGCCTTGCGCGTACCGAAGGGGGCACGGGTATGACAACCGCAGAAATAGCCGCACCGGCAAAAAAGGTCCGCGCGACAGATCATAGATCCGCGTCCCGCTGGCTTATGGCCGCCACGATCGTCATCCTGTGCCTGTGGGTGTTGGTTCCGATCTATCTGATCCTGGTCAATACCCTGTCGAGCCCGGATCAGGTCACCAGCTGGCCGCGTCAGTTCTTCCCGTCGTTCGATCTAGGCAGTCTCACATTCTTCGCCAACTATCAGGGCGTTGCGTATGCACTGCTGAACTCGGTGATCGTGGCCTTAATGACCATGATCTTCTCGATCGGCCTCGGCGCCCCGGCGGGCTATGCACTGGCGAGGTTCGACTTCCCGGGCAAGAACATCTTCCGGGTGATCGTCCTGATGACGAGGGCATTTCCGCTGCCGCTGTTGGCCTTGCCCTTGGCCATCATGTTCATCCAGATCGGACTGGACGACACGCGGTTCGGCCTGGCTCTGGTGCACACGATGCTGGCGATGCCGTTCGCGATCCTGATCACGGCTTCCCTATTCATGGGCATCCCTTATGAGTTGGAAGAGGCCGCCTGGACCTTGGGGTGCAACCGTCTGACAGCGTTTGTGAAGGTGGTGTTGCCCCTAGTAATGCCGGGCATTGCAGCCTCAGCCGTGTTCGCCTTCGTGATCTCGTGGAACGAGGTGTTCGCGGCGGCGGTGCTGACAATCCAGAACCGAACCCTGACGGCCTTCCTGCTGACCAGCCTCAACGAATCGCCGCTTTACTTGAAGTTCGCCGGTGGTGCCGTGCTGGTTATTCCGGCCCTCTTCTTCCTGTTTGCCGTGCGCAAATATCTGTTCGCCATGTGGGGCATAGCCAACCGCTAAGCCTCACCGAAAGGGAGTACCTCTTATGGCTGAAATCAAAGTTACGGGTGTCGAGAAGCGTTTTGCCTCCTTCACCGCCCTCCACTCCATCGATCTCACCGTCAAGGATCAGGAGTTTCTCGTTCTGCTTGGCGCCTCGGGTTGCGGCAAGACGACTTTGCTGCGCCTGATCGCAGGTCTAGATTTCGCGACCGAAGGCGACATTCAGATCGGCGGCAAGCGGGTCAACGAACTGCCGCCACGGTCGCGGGAAATCGCGATGGTGTTCCAGAACTACGCCGTATTCCCGCATCTGACAGTGTTCAACAACATTGGCTTTGGCCTTCGGATGAAGAAGATGCCGGCCGACCAGATCAAGCAGAAGGTCGAAAAGGCAGCCGAGATGATGCACATCGAACAGCTGCTCGACCGCTATTCCGGCCAGCTTTCGGGTGGACAGCGCCAACGCGTGGCAGTCGCCCGTGCACTGGCGATGGAACCTGAAGTCCTGTTGATGGACGAGCCTCTGTCCAATCTCGACGCATTGTTACGCATGGAAATGCGGGCCGAGCTGAAAGGCGTTCTGCAAGAAAGCAAGACCACGACCATTTACGTCACCCACGATCAGGTTGAGGCCATGAGCATGGCCGACCGGATTGCGGTCATGCATGGCGGTCACATCATTCAGGCAGCATCGCCCATCGATGTTTATCGCGATCCGTCTTCGCGCTTTGTCGGCAGCTTCATCGGCAACCCGCCGATGAACTTCCTGCCAGCTAAAAAGACGAACGGGCACTGGACCGCAGCAGGTGTCCCGTTCGAAGGCCCGTCGGTCGATCGCGAGACCATAGAATTCGCCATCCGGCCGGAGGATATGGATCTTGCGGAAACCGGCCTATCGGGCCGCGTGAAGGTGGTTGAGCCACTGGGCGCACACCAACTTGTGACGATGGAAATGGATGGTCATTTGTTCCGCGCCGTGCTGGAAAGCGACCTGAAGATCGGCTCGGGCGAGACCCTTACATTGGCACCGAAGCCAGATCGCATTCGGTGGTTTGACCTGGAATCGGAACACGCCTTGCAATGACCGCACTTGGAAAGGGCAGTGCGCCACTCACCAATCTAGTTGAGTTGGCCACTGCCATTCTGAAGGAAAACGACCGCGGGCTCTATTCGGTCCCAACCAGCGGTCTTTATCCTTTTCAATGGAATTGGGACTCCTGCCTGACTGCGCTTGGGCAGGCTTGGAATGACGAGAACCGCGCCTGGACCGAGGTGGCCACGTTGATGGACCATCAATGGCCCGACGGCATGGTCCCGCACATCATCTTCCACAGAGAAGATGATAGCTACTTTCCAGGACCTGACGTTTGGGACACTGGCCGGCCGGTGCCCACGTCCGGCATCACCCAGCCGCCAATAGCGGGGTTTGTTATACGCCGCCTGTTCGAACGGGCGCGCGACATGGATCTGGCAGAACGTCGCGTTCGGGAGTTGTTGCCCAAGGTCGCTGCCTGGCACGATTGGTTTCATAACACCAGGGATCCGGGCGAGACCGGCTTAGTTGCGATCCTGCATCCTTGGGAATCGGGCCGGGATAACTCTATAGATTGGGACGAGGCTCTCGCCCGAGTGCCTGACGACGGCGTTGCGCCTTATGTCCGCAAAGATACCTCGCACGTCGACCACGCCCAGCGGCCGACGAAGGTAGAGTACGACCGCTACTTGTGGCTCTTGCAGCACTTTCGTTCGCTCGACTGGGACAACACTCAGCTGCACGACGCATCACCCTTCCGCATGGTCGATCCGGCGCTTAATTCGATTCTGATAAGGTCGGAAGACGATGTTGCCTGGCTTGCCGAACAGCTTGGTCAGCCAGACCTGGCCGCAAGCCAGAGGGCCAATGCCGAGGCGGGCCGAAAGGCACTCGAGAAACTCTGGAGCGATGAGCACGGGCAGTATGTGTGTTTTGACCGCGTGTCGTCGTCCTTAGTAGACAGCGCGTCGGTCGGCGGTTTTCTGCCGTTCTTCGCTGGCATCGACGACATGGCGCATCGTGCCGCACTCGCCGATCGGCTGCGCGAGTTGCTTTCGCGGGTCCGGTTCTTCATTCCCAGCCATGATCCGTCCGACCCACGGTTCGACGGGCTGCGCTATTGGCGGGGGCCGGCTTGGTTTGTCGTGAACTATCTTATCGTGGATGGGCTAAGCCGTGCCGGCGAGGTCGATCTCGCCAAGCGAATCACAGAAAGCAGCCTAGAACTGGCTGAGCGGGGCGATCTTTCGGAGTATTACGATCCACACACTGGCCGGGGGCTGGGGGGCGGCGAATTCACTTGGACAGCCGCGATGGTGCTTGAGTTTCTGAAACGTCGCGACGCCTGAGGCCCGATCCCACCGGGACGTTTTGACGCCGTGGCACTGTCGTTTCTAGATGCCGTGCCCAAACGATTTGACTAGTATGCCGCGCCAAGCATGAGCGGTTGGTCACAAGGGCGCGAAAATGGCGGATTCGGTTAAGGACGTAACGATCGTTGGCGGTGGTACGGCGGGATGGCTCACAGCCTGCATCCTACATACCTTCCTCAACCGGCGCACCGATCAGCTGCCCGTCAAGGTCACCTTGATCGAGTCGCCCAACACCCCCACCATCGGCGTTGGCGAAGCGACTGTGCCGGGCATGGTCCGGTTGCTGCGTCAACTTCAGATTGACGAAAGCAGGTTCTTTCGCGAGTGCAACAGCTCGTTCAAGCTGGGCGTCCGCTTCGTCGATTGGAACCGGTCGAAAAAGGGTACACCCCAAAGCTTCGTCCATCCGTTTCAGGCCGCGCCCTATATCGATGGGTTCCCGGTCGCTTATTACTATCATGCCTTTGCGTCGGGCGACTTCGTTGACGCGACGCTTCCCCAGATGACGGCAATCGACAACATGCGCGCGCCGCGCGAGATCGATGGCAAGGACTATGAGTCGAGCATGTCCTACGCCTATCACCTCGATGCTGGGAAGTTCGCCAACTTCCTGCGCGACATCTGTGTCGAGCGGGGCGTGACCCACATTCTGGACGATCTCCAGGAGGTCAATGTCGGCGAGGATGGCCGAATTACCTCGCTGCAGTTCGAGAGAACCGGCAACCGCGATGTCGAGTTGGTGATCGATTGCACCGGATTTCGGGGCGTCATCATGCGTCAGGCGCTTGGCGAGCCGAGAACCCCCTGGACCAACCATCTGCTCAACGACAGGGCTCTGGCCGTACAGGTCGATCACGAAGATAAAACCCATCTTGAACCTTCAACCCGCTCAACGGCGCTGGGGGCCGGTTGGGTCTGGAACGTCCCGCTCTACAATCGGGTCGGGACGGGCTATGTCTATTCCAGCGCCTTCAGGACCGAAGAACAGGCGATGGAAGAGTTCCTCGCCCATCTCGGGCCGCGCGCGAAGGGCAAGACGCCGCGCGGCATCAAGATGGAGGTCGGCCGGTCGGAGCGCAGCTGGGTCGGTAACTGTATTGCGATTGGCTTATCAGGCGGTTTTATCGAGCCGTTGGAATCAACCGCGATCTATTTGATCGAGATGGCGGCCCGTTGGGTGGTCGATTTGTTCCCTGATGGTGGCATCTCCGAGCCGCTCTCCCGGCGCTACAATCAACGCATGGACCGGCTCTATTGCGAGGTCCGCGATTTCGTCATGCTGCACTATCTATTGTCCAATCGGACCGGCGACTATTGGGAGGCAGCGCGCAACGAGGTTGATGTTTCGGATTGGTTGCAAAACAATTTGGACATCTGGCAGTACACGCTGCCCTACGCTTTGGACGTGGCTGGCAACAGCCTGTTCAACGAGTGGAACTTCATCTTCGTCCTGATGGGCAAACGCTTTTATGCCGGTCGCGACCTGTCCATGGACGGGTTGCTGCAGGCCGACCGTTGGCGCGAATACAGCGCCACAGTCGACAAGAAGAAAGAGGCGGTCATGACCCGGCTGCCGACGCACCACCAACTGCTTGCCAAAGTCCATGGTGAACTGGTCGATGAGCCTAAGAAGCCAAAGGGTGAGGGGAAGGACGAGCTATTGTCAGCGTTCCTGTCCGCCCAGCCTTCCTTCACTGGAGGCACCACCGCTGCGGTCACGCCGACCGGCTTCGATCCTAGCCGCTTCAAGCGCGGGCCGACGGTCAAGCACTGAACGCGATAGTTATTCAGTCAGCGGCGTCGTGCCTGCGTACTGAAGGCGGTGCCGTCAGCCGGTCCAGATAGCGTGCTTCGACTTCGGCCATATAGTCGCGGGTCTGCGGTACGGCCGACCGATCGCGAGTGAGTTGCATCTGGAAGACCTCGCCTGCCTCGATCCGGAAATTCAACTCGCAGGCCACGAGATAGAACTCCCACATCCGGCAGAACCGCTCGTCAAGAAGCGCCGCCGCCCTGTCCCAATTCGCCATGAAGCGCTCACGCCAATTGCGCAAGGTCTCCGCGTAGTGCAGGCGCCAGATTTCGATATCGGTTACCCACAGGCCCTTCCGTTCGACTGACGCCATCGTTTCCGATAGGGCAGGCGCATAACCGCCGGGGAAGATATACTTTCTAAGCCAAGCATTCGTGCCGCCTGGCGGATCACGGCGCCCGATAGAGTGCAGCAGTGCGACACCGTCATCCTTCAGCAACTCATGGACTTTTCCAAAGAAGGCATCGAAGTGGGTGACGCCGACATGCTCGAACATGCCGACGGAAACAATGCGGTCGAATGGCCCGGTAACAGAACGATAATCCTGCGCCTCGATGCGCACGCGGCCCTCTAGACCGCGTTCAGCGACACGCTCCCGGGCCAGTTTGAGCTGCTCAGCCGACAGCGTAACCCCCACGACCTCGACATCCTCAAGCTCGGCCAAAGTCATCGCCATACCGCCCCAACCGCAGCCGATATCCAAGATCCGCTGGCCCGGTTTCAGGTGGAGTTTTGAGGCGATGTGGAGCTTCTTTTGAAGCTGGGCTTGTTCGAGTGTGTCGTCCGGGCTTCGAAAATACGCGCAGGAGTACTGCATGTCATCGTCAAGGAACATGCGGTAGAGATCGTTCGACAGGTCGTAATGATGCGCGACATTCGCCTGGGCGCGCCTCATCGAATTGTTTTGATGCAGGCGGCGGGCCAGCTTGTTCGCCCCCAGCACGACGGCCTGCCATTTGCTGTCGCCCAAATGTTCCCGGTTGGTCATCAACAGGCACAGCACATCGTAAAGACTGCAATCGACCGGTTGGACGGTGCCATCCATTACCGCCTCGCCGACCGCCAACTCAGGATTCAGCGCGAGGCGCCGGTAGGTCTGTTTGTCGGTAATCTTGAAGGCGGCGGAAGGGCCGGGAGAGCCCTGAAACACATGTGTCGTGCCATCGGCGTCGATAACCGAAAGGGTGCCGACATGGATCACGGTCTTCAGTAATCGCGACAGCAACTTCATGGCTCTGGTCTTGCCCGTTTCCCTTCTACGGCGATTCAGTCAACAAATGATGCCGCGTAACGTCGAAAAACGGAAGCAAAACGGTCGGATGCCCGCCTGTATTGCCCTATTGGACATGACAAATTGGTTGCCAGTCTCGACATAAACCGGATATGAAGGCGGCCGTGACGTGGTTCTGCACGTCTCGCGTCAAGGCAGAGTGACAATGATTCACCCAGTAGGGACAACCAACACAGGTGTGATTCGGTCGAAAGCGGCCGCGATCACGGCTGCGCTGGGTCTCCTTAGCCTTGACCTGCGACTTAGCCGCCCCTGGGCGCGCTGAACACCGGCCCACGCCAGCTTGATCGAGACAGCCTGGGTCGGATCGCCCAGGGGAATTCGTGATTGGCGGCCGGACCATCTGACGACTCGCCATGATCGACGTCTCGCCCAATTTGGCTTGAAGGACGCATAGGATGAGCACCGACAGAGACCACATTCGCATTTTCGACACCACCTTGCGCGATGGCGAACAATCGCCCGGCGCCTCGATGAATCTCGAGGAAAAGCTGGCCATCGCCTCCTTGTTGGAGGAGATGGGCGTCGACATCATCGAGGCTGGGTTTCCAATCGCCTCCAACGGTGATTTCGAGGCTGTTCAGCAGATCGCCCGCACCGTGAAGAACTCGACCGTGGCCGGTTTAGCCCGCGCGGCTCCCAGGGACATCGAACGGGCGGCAGAAGCCTTGCGCGACGCTGAACGGCCGCGCATCCATACCTTTATCTCTACCAGCCCGCTGCATATGAAGCACAAGCTGCAGATGGAGCCGACAGAGGTACTGGACGCGATTACCGACAGTGTTACAAGGGCGCGCAACTACACCGACGATGTTGAGTGGAGCCCGGAGGACGGCAGCCGTACGGAGCCGGACTTTCTGTGTCGTGCCGTAGAGTTGGCCATCAGGGCAGGCGCCACTACGATCAACATCCCGGATACAGTGGGCTATGCCACTCCCGAAGACTACGCCGCGATTTTCCGCATGGTTTTAGAGAAGGTGCCGGGGGCTGACGAAATCATCTTGTCCGCGCACACCCATAATGATCTGGGGCTGGCAGTCGCCAACGCGTTAGCAGCGGTCAATGCTGGCGTACGACAGGTCGAGTGCACCATCAACGGGATCGGCGAGCGGGCGGGTAACGCTTCGCTGGAGGAAGTCGTGATGGCAATCCGCACCCGGCCGGACGCCTATCCTTACCTGCACACAATCGAGACCGAGTTGATCATGCGGGCCTCGCGTTTGCTAGCGACGACCATTGGCTTCCAGGTCCAGCCGAACAAGGCGATCGTCGGTGCGAACGCCTTTGCCCATGAGGCCGGCATCCACCAGGATGGCATGCTGAAACATGCCGGTACCTATGAGATCATGACGCCGGAATCGGTTGGTCTCGTCCGGTCGACCTTAGTCATGGGCAAGCACTCCGGCCGAAACGCATTCCGGACCAAGTTGGAAGAGTTAGGCTTCGACGATGTCGGTGACAATGCCTTCCAAGATGCCTTCCAGCGCTTCAAGGCCTTGGCGGACCACAAGAAAGACATCTACGACGAGGACATTATCGCGCTCGTAGACGACCAACTGGCTACGGCGAACGAGCGCATTAAGTTCGTCTCGTTGGGGGTTATGGCCGGGTCAATCGGCAAGCAATCTGCCCAAATCGTGCTGGAAATCGATGGCGAAGCGAAGTGGTCGCAGACCGACGGGTCCGGTCCCGTCGATGCCATTTTCAACGCCATCACCGATTTGGTGCCCCACCAGGCCAATTTGCAACTATACCAGGTCCATGCCGTGACCGGTGGAACCGACGCACAAGCCGAAGTCACCGTGAGGTTAGAGGAGGATGGCAAGAGTGTGAACGGACAAGGCGCCGATCATGACACGCTGGTTGCTTCCGCCCGGGCGTATATCCACGCCCTCAACAAGTTGATGATAAAGCGCCAGAAGTCCGCGCCGCCGGATGTGGAAACGCAGATGACCGCTTGAGTTTCCAGTCACGGTCTGATCTTTAGGGGCCGGAGGTCAAGTGACTTCCGGCCCTTAATTTAGGGGCCGACCGGAAAACATACCGCGGTGGAAAGCCGCCAACGAGACCAGATGGCACAATCCCTAAATGCCCGAGTGCTTGCCGCCGGAGCGATTGGCAACGCGTTGGAATGGTATGACTTTGCGATATATGCCTATTTCGCCCCCGTAATCGCTACCCACTTCTTCCCTTCCGACGATCCAGTCAATTCGATCCTGGCGACGTTTGGCGTTCTTGCGGCCGGGTACATTATGCGGCCGCTCGGAGGAATTCTCTTGGGACATGTCGGCGACAGGGCAGGGAGAAGATTTGCTCTCAGTCTGTCCATCATCCTGATGGCTGTCCCCACTAGCCTCATCGCCGTCCTGCCTACATTCGATGCGATCGGGATTGCAGCGCCGATCGTTCTCACGATCCTGCGCCTTCTCCAGGGCCTGTCCGTCGGTGGGGAGTATATGGGCTCGGTCGTTTTTGTCGCCGAGCGTGCGCCGAAGAGACGGCGCGGTCTGGCCGCCAGCGTTTGTTCGACCAGCGGGTCGGTGGGCATTTTGGTGGCTTCGGCTGTCGCGACCCTTTTGGGTGCCGTGATGGCAGAGGACACGCTGAACGACTGGGGGTGGCGGTTGCCTTTTGCCGCAGGTTTGCTCTTGGGTGGTATCGGATTTCTTCTCCGCCGCCACATTCAGGAAATTGGCCCGGCCCTAGGTGGCTCGTATGAGCCACCGCGCATGCCTATTTTTATCGTCGTTCGAGACCACCTGCCGACTGTGCTGCGTACCTTTGCCTTGGCCGGCTTCATGGGTGCCTTGTTCTATGTCACCTTTGTCTATCTCACGACGTACCTGACCGAAGTCGTCGGCACCGGCCGTTCTGCGGTGTTGGAGATCAACACCGTTGCGATGATCGTTCTCGTCATAGTCATGCCATTGTTCGGCCTCCTGTCAGATCGCATAGGCAGGAAACCGGTGATTATCGGGTCTGCCGTTGGTACGCTGGTATTGTCCTATCCGTTGTTTCTGCTGCTTCACAGTGGCAATGTCGGATTGGAGGTCGTCGGCGATCTTGGCTTGGCGGTCCTAATGGGCGCGAGCCTGGGGCCAATGCCGGCGTTGATGGCGGAACTTTATCCAAAAGAGATTCGCTATAGCGCAACCGCATTCTCCTATAACCTCCCGGTTGCGATCTTCGGCGGCACGGCGCCGCTCATCGCCACGTTCCTCGTTGCTGAAACAGGCAACGATTACAGTCCTGCTTTCTACCTCATCGTAATGGCGGTGATTGGCCTCGCCGCTTTGATGCTGACGCCAGAAACCAAGGATGTGGACCTACATCGCATCCGCACTGACTAGGGCTCGAGCCAGATTGGCCTTGGGCAGACCGGGCGCGATGAATCCGTAATTGATCCATCGGGGCAGGTTCGGTGACAATGGCGGTCACCTTCACAGAAGCCCGACATAAGGCCACCGGGCAAGCTTGCAGCAAAATCTTCGATCTGCGTTTGGCTGCAGGCGGCGAGGGCTAAGACGCCAATGATTGCAAGGGCTTTAGGCATCCGCGTCTCCTGACGGCTCAAATGCAAACAGGTCTCCCGGCTGACATTCCAACACCTCGCAAATGCGCTCGAGGGTTTGAAAACGTACGCCTTTCACTTTGCCGGATTTTAGCAGCGAGAGATTTTGCTCGGTGATGCCGATGCGGGCCGCCAGTTCCTTTGACCGCATCTTGCGGCGGGCCAGCATGATGTCGAGGGTGACGATGATGGGCATGGCGCCGGCCTAAACGAACTGTGCGTTTTCATCGGCGACCCGGGCCGCCTCGCCCATGACCCAGGCGATTACCAAGATCAGCAGGCCGAAAACGACAGTCCCCACAGTATGAGAACTGACTGTGATGGCGAGGACCCGCTGGCCGGGCGGATTGTGCCAACTGGTGATGACACTCATCGCTGCGCCGATCACTGGCATCAACGCGCCGCTGATGATCTGCGTCCAAGCGAAAATCTTGAGGCAATGGCTGTTTGCAACTGTAAAGACCTGCCCGATCTGGTAGAGACCAAACAGCTGTCGAAGCCAGTATAGACCATAGATCCCTAATCCAACAGGAATGGCGGCAACCGCCAGGGCGAGCAGCTTTGCTGGCAAGGGGATCGCGCCGATGCTGGTGACGCCCGGTGGTGCGCCGAGGAAACCGGACCCTTCGATGGTCCAAAATTCCAGCAGTAAGAATGCCGGCAGCGCGACCATCCCCAGCGAGCAGACGGCGCGTAAGACACTCGACAGCCGGGCAATTCGACGAGAAGCGGTCATAGTTTCCTCTTTCACAGAGATAAATTATTGTAAAACAGTAATTAATTTATGAGACGCGAGGCGCGACTTGTCAAACGCTTTTGATAGCGTGCCGCATTGTCCTGGGGATAACTCTCACCTGGCCACGGTATTGGAATGGGTGAACGAGTCTTTTCGTCGCGGTTGGTCAGCCCGATGGAGCAGCGCACACACCGGCGAGCCATTACGGCCTTGAGGATGGGAGGGCGTTGCTCTATTCATCGCCTTTCAGCGGGCCGGCAAAGAACACCAATTCTAAGGAAGCCCGCCCTGTTTCCAGGCGGCAGCACGGCATGTTTTCAAACTTACTTGGTTTCTTGTCGGCCGATATGGCCATCGATCTCGGTACCGCGAATACGCTGGTCTATGTGAAGGGCAGGGGCATCGTCCTCAACGAGCCGTCTGTCGTCGCCATCACCACGATCAGGGGCAAGCGCCAGGTCCTCGCCGTAGGCGACGAAGCAAAGCAGATGCTGGGCCGAACGCCCGGGAACATTCAGGCTATCCGCCCATTGCGCGACGGCGTCATCGCCGATTTCGATGTCGCCGAGGAGATGATCAAACATTTTATCCGAAAGGTTCACAACCGGCGGTCCTTTGCCAGTCCACAAGTGATCATCTGCGTGCCGTCTGGTTCGACAGCCGTGGAGCGCCGGGCAATCCAGGAGTCGGCCGAGAGTGCGGGTGCGCGCCGTGTCTTTTTGATTGAGGAGCCGATGGCGGCGGCGATCGGTGCCCAACTGCCAGTGACCGAACCCACCGGTTCGATGGTCGTCGATATCGGCGGCGGCACGACCGAAGTCGCAGTCCTGTCGCTTGGCGGCATCGTCTATTCGCGCTCTGTCCGAGTCGGCGGCGATAAGATGGATGAGGCCATCATTGGCTATATCCGCCGCAACTTTAACTTGCTGGTCGGCGAAAGCTCAGCCGAGCGGATCAAGAAGGAGGTTGGCTCGGCCTACCCGCCAGAGGATGGTGAGGGGCGCGTTCTTGAGATCAAGGGCCGCGATCTAATGAACGGCGTTCCGAAGGAGTTGATCATCACAGAGGCCCAAATCGCGGAAAGCCTGGCAGAACCTTGTGGCGCCATCGTCGAGTCGGTGAAGGTGGCGCTGGAGCACACTGCCCCCGAACTTGCCGCCGATATCGTCGATAAGGGCATTGTGATGACCGGCGGGGGCGCTTTGCTCGGAAATTTGGACTATGTTTTGCGCCATGCGACAGGTTTGCCCGTGTCAATTGCGGACGATCCGTTATCATGTGTGGCGCTTGGCACTGGCAGGGCCCTGGAGGAGATGAAAACCTTGAGGAACGTTCTGATAAATATGTACTAACACACTGTATATGGTAGATTTGCCACGGCTGAGTGGCATAACTTGTGTTTGAGACACAAACCGGCTGGATAAGATCATCCTCCGGGCGGACGGGGCAGCGGTGTGACGGTGCGGTCGAGATCCACGGCGAGACTAGCGGCGCTAAAATCATTGGCGCATCGCTTCTCGTTCGCCATTTTGCTGGTGGCCGCCGTCGGCCTCATGATGGTCACCAAAATCGACACCATCCTCGTAGAAGATATGCGCGCGGGCGTGACCGACGCCGTCGCCCCGGTGCTGGAGGCGTTGTCGGAACCCGCGTCGACCGTCGCGAATGTGGTAGAGGATGTACATGAACTATCGGCGCTGAGAGACGAAAACGCCCGCTTGCGGGCGGACAATAGGACACTATTGCATTATCAGCAGATCGCCTATCGGCTGGAGGCGGAGAACATAAGCCTAAGGGCGCTGACGAACTATCATCCGGACTATGTGCACAACTTCTTGACGGTGCGGGTCGTGGCGGATGGCGGTGGCTCCTTTGTCCGCAGTCTCGCCATCAATGAGGGGGCCGACGCCGGTATTGAGGATGGACAGGCCGTCATTGGAGGCAGCGGGTTGATTGGCCGGGTGGTGCAGACCGGCGAACGCTCCGCGCGCATCCTGTTGATCACCGATCTCAATGCCCGGGTCCCCGTCTTGCTTGAGCGCTCGCGGGACAGGGCCGTCTTGGCTGGCGACAATACAGATCGGCCGCATCTACTGTATCTGGAGGAAGAGGCCTCCATCAGCATTGGCGACCGTGTTGTTACCTCCGGCCATGGCGGGCTGTTCCCGCCCGGCCTGCTGGTTGGTACGGTCGGCGGTCTCGATGATGGGCTGATCCGTGTCGAACCGTTTGAGAACCTGGACCGACTGGAATATGTCCGTGTCGTGGACTTCGACCGGTCGGTGAGCGATCCTTCGATGAGGCGCGGCATCGCCGGCGTTTCGTTCGATGCCGTCGGGGCGTTTGGGGGTATCCAAAGGCCTGTAGAGCCCAGCCGGGCGGTGGAATCCATCCGAATTATCGGCTTCGACCTGCCTACGATCACCGAACGATGACCTCAACACTGCTGCGGCGGGTCGATCGCGGGCTTCGCGGCGTCTTGCCGGCACTTACCGTATTGATCTTCGTTTTACTCGGCGTGGTGCCGCTGCGTCTGCCGGTGTTTGGTCCTGTGTCACCGTTGCTGGCGCTGATACCGCTTTACTATTGGGCTGTCCACCGGCCCGATCTGATGACATTCAGCGTCGCCTTCGTGGTTGGACTATTGCACGACGCGTTGGTGGGCGCTCCACTGGGTGTACATTCCTTCGTCTATTTGATTTGCTATTGGGCGATTTTCTCTCAGCGCCGCTTTCTTCTCGGCCGAGGGTTTTTCGTTCTCTGGTGGGGCATGTTGTTGGTCGCCATGCTGGCGGTGGGGCTGGAATGGATTGCGTTTTCGGCCTTTTATCTGCGGCCCATGCCGATAGAACCGCTGCTGTTCAGGGCGCTGCTGACGGCTGCTCTCTTTCCTATCATTGGCGGTCTGATGATCCAGATGCACCGGCTGCTCCTGTCCGAGCCGGCGCGCTGGGAGGCTTAAGGCGTCATGGATAGGGACAACGACCGCTACCGCAGCCTTACGCGCCGGACACTGGTCCTAGGCGGCCTCCAGTTAGGGCTATTCGGTATGCTGGGTGCGCGGCTTTATGGGCTGCAGGTCACCGATGCTGAGCGCTATGCGCGCCTTGCCGAAGATAATCGCATCAACATTCAACTGATCGCTCCAGCGCGCGGCGGCATCGTTGACCGCTTCGGCCGGGATCTCGCTGACAATGATCAGGATTTTCGACTGCTGATGGTCGCCGAGCAGGCCGGCGATACAAGTGCTGTGCTGGAGCGGCTGTCCACGATCCTGCCGCTTGAGGACTATGAGGTTGAGCGCATTCTAAGCGATGCGTCGAGCCGGAGGTCGTTTGTGCCAGTTACGGTAAGGGAAAATTTGTCGTTCGAAGAGGTTGCCGAGATCGAGGTTAATGCGCCGGATCTGCCAGGTCTGGCGATCGATGTCGGTCAGTTGCGCCGCTATCCCCATGCCAGGCTGACAACCCATGTCGTCGGTTATGTGGGGGCGGTCTCAGAGTCTGATCTGACCGGCGATCCGGTACTAGCACTGCCCGGATTTCGCATCGGCAAGACCGGGATTGAGCGTCAGCACGACCTGGCCTTGCGCGGACAGGCCGGCGCCCGTCAGGTCGAGGTCAACGCGATCGGCCGGGTTATTCGTGAGCTTTCGCGCGATGAAGGGCAGCCGGGCCAGGATGTCCAGCTCACCCTCGATCTCGACCTTCAACGCTTTACACAGGAGCGCCTTGCGTCCGAGATCAGTGCGGCGGCGGCGGTTCTCGACGTCGAGACTGGCGAAGTCCTGGCGCTGGCCTCACACCCGACCTATGACGGCAATCTGTTCACCAGCGGTATTGACCACACCAACTGGAACCGGCTGTTGAACGATCCTCATACGCCGTTAAACAACAAGGCGATTGCCGGTCAGTATGCGCCCGGCTCAACCTTCAAGATGTCGGTTGCCTTGGCAGGGCTGGAAACCGGCGTTATCGAACCCGACGAGCGCATCTATTGCCCGGGCCATATGGAACTAGGGAATCATCGGTTTCACTGCTGGCGTCGCGGCGGGCACGGTAGTGTGGCGATGGTCGATGCTCTGGCTCAATCCTGCGACGTCTATTTCTACGAACTCGCCCGTCGTATCGGCATCGATCGTATTGCTGAGTTTTCCAATCGGCTTGGCCTTGGCGTGACCTTGCCGCTGGATATGCCTGGCCAGCGGGCTGGCCTAGTGCCAACCCAGGCCTGGAAAGAGTCGATCCGCGGCGAGGGATGGCTCCAAGGTGAAACGCTGATCGCGGGGATCGGTCAGGGTTATGTGCTGTCCACGCCGCTGCAATTGGCCGTCATGACGGCGCGGATCGCAAATGGCGGTCGCGCGGTCGAACCCCATCTTACGATGCGGGTCGGCGGGCCCGACATGCCGATCAACAATCCGCCGGCGCCGTCTCTCGGCTTCTCAGAAGCGAGCCTGAATGTGGTGCGCGCCGGCATGATCGCGGTCACGTCGGGTCCGGGCGGTACAGCGCGGCGATCGCAAATCGATGAGCCGGGGTTTGAGATGGCGGGCAAGACCGGCACCAGCCAGGTCCGGCGCATTACCGCTGCTGAGCGGGCAGCCGGCATCACCCGCAACCAAGATCTTCCGTGGGAGCGGCGCGATCACGCCCTGTTCGTGGGATACGCGCCGATCGAAGCGCCGCGCTATGCTTGCGCCGTGGTGGTCGAGCATGGTGGCGGGGGCAGTGCTGTGGCTGCCCCAATCGCCAGTGCGATCTTGCACGAGACCCAGCGACGGGCGCCAGCGCGCCCCTTGTTGCAGGCCGGCGACCCGGCGCCAACCGAAGACGGGCAGGGCGGATGACCGTCAACCTAGACAGTTCGAGCTTCGGTACACGGATCGGCACGGAGTATCGCCTCTCACTGGTTGACAAGCTGGTTCGCCTCAATTGGCTGGTGGTTCTTCTGGTCTGCCTTCTAGCGGCCGTCGGCTGTGCCATGCTCTATTCGGCGGGCGACGGAGATTGGGATCCCTGGGCAAGACGACAGGTCATCCGCTTTGCCGGCGGATTGGTGTTAATGCTGGTCATTGCGCTGATCGACATCCGGTTTTGGATGCGCATGGCGTATGCAATCTATCTCCTGTCATTTGTGCTGCTGATCGGGGTTGAGGTGATGGGCCAGGTGGGCATGGGTGCCCAGCGCTGGATCAATCTGGGGTTCATGCAGCTTCAACCGTCCGAGATCATGAAGGTGGCGACCGTGCTTGCACTGGCGCGCTATTTCCACGGTCCTGGATTGGAAGAAATCGGTCGCCCGACACGCTTGATTATCCCGCTTGCGCTGGTATTGGCGCCGACGGGGTTGGTTCTACAGCAGCCCGATCTGGGCACGGCGCTGATGCTGCTCATGGTCGCGGGCGCCATCTTTTTCGTGGCTGGCGTGCGCTTGTGGAAATTCGCCATCGTGATCGCGGGCGGCCTGGCGGCGATCCCTGTCGGATGGCAGATTTTGCACGACTATCAGCGCGAGCGAATCCTCACCTTCCTAGACCCGTCGCGCGACCCTCTTGGCGCTGGCTACCACATTACCCAATCGACGATAGCGCTCGGGTCCGGCGGCGTTTTCGGGCGAGGCTTCGGGCAGGGAACCCAGAGCCATCTGAACTTCCTGCCAGAGCGTCAGACCGATTTCATCTTCACGATGTTGGCCGAGGAGTTCGGCCTGATGGGCAGCCTTACGGTGATGGGTCTCTACGCGCTGCTGATTGCCGCCGGCATCATTATCGGTCTGCGTAGCTACAACCAGTTCGGTCGCCTCTTGGCGATCGGCCTAGCAACCAACATCTTCCTATACGTCTTTATCAACATTGCCATGGTCACCGGCCGCATCCCGGTGGTCGGCGTGCCAATGCCTCTCGTCTCCTATGGCGGCACGGCGATGCTGACCGTGATGATCGCCGTAGGCTTGATCCTCTCTGTTTCCGTCCACAGAGACCAACGCATCTCGCGCCACGCGCTCGAACGCGACACTTAGCACCATGGCAGGTCACGCGGCCCCAGACTTGCGACCCACCCCCTGCCTTTGCTATAAGCCGCGACCTCTGGTCAGGGCGCATAGCTCAGTTGGTAGAGCAGCTGACTCTTAATCAGCGGGTCGTGGGTTCGAGCCCCTCTGCGCCTACCAGAGATTTCAAGGGGTTAGTGGAAAATCTTGAAGCGTCGAAAAAGTTTCTGGTCAACTACTGGTCAACTCATTTTGCGATCGCCCGGCCGTGGCAGGGCCGGCGCACCCCATGAAAAAGCCCTGCTCGAGCGGGGCGTTTGAGTCGCGGGCAGGCCTTAGACGATATCGACGTCGGGATCCGGCGGGGGGTGGCGGTGCATTGGCCAGGATCTCGGCCGGGTCGATTTCACAGTCTTGCGCCCATTGCTCGAGGGCGGCCTTGCGGTAGCGGATCGAGCGGCCTATGCGGACAAAGGGCGGCCCCTTTTGTTGGTGCCGCCAGTCGGCCAAAGTTTGCTTGGCGACCCCGGTCTCCATGGCCGCTTGTTCGGGCATCAACATGATGGTGTTTGCCATCGCGGTCGTCTCCCTTTCGCCCTAGCCGTGCCCCGCCGCCGGCGCGTTGGCCAGATCGCCGGCGCTGTCGAAGTCCTCGAGCCGTTCAGCAACGGAAGCCAATAGCAGCTCGCGGAACCGGGCTCGTTCGGCTGGCGAGGTGGCCCCGAAACCCCGCGTGATGTCATAGATCGCCACCGCGATAAACTGGCTGGCGAGGCACGCGGGGCATTGCCCCGGCAGCAATGTCATCATCGCCTTGAATGCCTCGGCCGCCGCTACGCCGCCGCCGGTGATCGTGCGGAATGCCATTTCGTCGTGGCACTTGCCCTTGGCCATCTAAACCGCCTCCAGTTCCGGTTGGACGTCTTCTCTCGTGAGCCCCAAGGCGGCGCGGCTGCCGGCGGGGGTGAGCGCCAGCTTTTCCACGCCGCGCTGCACGATCACCATGGCCATGCTGGTGGCCTTCAAGTGGTCGACGGCCGAGATCGAGAGCCCGTCGAGCGGCTCCGGCCCGTCGCGGTGCAGCATGTCGAGCATCGCGCGCTCATACGGCGTGAGCATGTAGAGCGCAATTCCCAAGGCGGAGACAGGCGACACCGTTATGCGCCGATCAGCTGCACAACCGTCATATGGACAAGGCGGTCGTTCAGTTAGTATTTTGAACGACCGCTTTCAGTTCCGATCCACAGAAACTCTGTTGGCAACCTTGAGCAGCTTTTGAATGCGAGAGCACTCAAAGTGGTCTGCTTGGTTACAGATTGCGACGTACCGCAACATGTTTGCCAGTTTTCCTTCCCCCTAATGGAGAAATCACGAATCAGTGGCACAGACGCTTGGGGCTAGACAGCATCGCAATGGCGTCAGCGATCAATAGTCATTGGATTTTCACGCTGGCGGCTGACCGGGGTCTCGGGTCCAGAGTCCGTCGCGGGACTGCCCTGCGCGGCGCGAGGGAGCTCTGGTCAAGATTGCTTCCCCAGCCCCAAAAACCACCGAACTCAACTTTTGTAGCTTGGTTGAACTGGCACGACTGTCCCAAGCACTTGAGCCGTGGCTGATCACACGAACCCCTATCGCGCGGTAGACATGCATCGCGGTCGCCACGGCCCATGCCGAGCGAATGTCGAGCGCGTAAAGCCCGCATCGCGCGGATGATCTATTTGAAAGCACATTGGTTCTACGTATAAGAAAAATAGATCACGGCCTAGCAGGCGTTTCCCATCATTTTGTGACTCTTGTCTTTGAACCCAAAGG
>JBCCER010000005.1:0-62844 GCA_039030175.1 Pseudomonadota bacterium | reverse complement strand
CCCGGATAGTACTTTTCGTTCCATCCGATCCGACAGCCAGACCGCTGCCAGCGCCCCGACTACGAAACCGGTACTGGTTATGGCGATGAAACCAATTGAGCGGGTTAGCGAGTACCCTTCGTTGATCAACAAGGTCGGCGCGAGGGTCAGCCAGGCATAGTTGCCGACATAGTAGAAGAACCAAATCAACGCGAGCAGCACCAAACGCCGTCTGTAAATCGGGTTCAGCAATTCACCCAGCCCGTGGCCACCAGCAGCAGGCTCATGAGCAACTTTCTCTGGCGGTGGCAATGGTCCGCCTAGTCGCTTTTCAGCAACTTCCTCTGCCTCTTCCAAATGCCGCACCGCCGTCTCGAATTCACCATGCGCCGCGTGCCACCGGATCGACACGGGTAAATGGCGTCTCATGATGCCGATCACTAATCCGCCACAGCCGCCGATGACGAACAACAACCGCCAGCCCCAATCCAGGTTCGGGACTACAGCTAGGGCAACAAACGGCACCACGGCAAAGCCGAGGAAGCCGAAGAAGATCGCCCAGCTGGTAAAGCGACCGCGAAGTTTGGCAGGCGAAAGTTCACCTAAATAGGTGCTAGTGACGGCAATCTCAGCACCAATTCCCATGCCGGAAACAACCCGCCAGACAATCAGCCACCAAATGTCACCCGCCGTGGCTGACAGCAACGATCCGCCCGTGAACAAGACGACGGATATGATCAAGGCGACCCGACGTCCAAAATGGTCGGCGATCCTGCTAACGACGAACGAGCCAACGATGTAGGCCAGAAGGCTGGCTGTTACCGCCCATGAAGCCAGACTATCGGAGATGCCAAACTGCTGCTCGATAAGCGGCAGGGCAAAGCCGATCGTGACTATATCGAAAAAGGCAAAGAAGAAGCCAAATCCGACCACCCACAGCACTCTGGGCCTATAGGGCCAGACCGGAATCCGGTCCAGGCGAGCGATCAGTTCAGCGGTATCGGACATTCAGCCCATCATCGATCTGGGCCGAGATTCAATCAAGCCGCGAGATTGACGTCTACCGGTGGCGATCGACGCAATGTTTGATAAACGACGCAATACCGTTCGGTCAGCTTCAGCAGTGTGGCTCGCTGCTCCTCATCCAAATCTGCGTCCAACTCAAAATCCAGACGGATATCTTTGAAGCCAACCGGCGCCTCTCGATCAACACCTAGCGTACCGCGGAAATCGAGATCGCCCTCCGCCCGAACAGTGCCGCCTCTGACGTCATAGTCCAGTGCCGTGGCAACGGCCTTCAGCGTGACGCCTGCACAAGCCACCAGCGCTTCCAGTAACATGTCTCCCGAACATGCCGAAAGGCCGTCGCCGCCCGTCGCCGGATGCAGCCCCGCCTCAATGATGGCTTTTGAGGTCGCCACATTGCACACGACATTATCGCCGGACAAATCGCCATTGGCTTTGAGCGTTATGAGGGCGGCATCAGCCTCGTCTCGATAGCGCTGCTTCAACGGGGCCTGCATAGTGCGAAGTTGTTCGCTGTCCATCTCACCTGTCCTGCATCATCCCAAAACTCGGCGCTCATACCGCCAGCGCAGAGTGATGCCAAATCAATGCTTGATGGGCAATGGTCCTCTCACTGCACTTTTTTGTGTGTCGCCGGTTCTAATCGAGCTGTCAGAAGGGCTGAGCAATCACCATGATCACGATGACAACCATCAACACGGCTGGCACTTCGTTCATCACGCGGTAGAAACGTTCACTGTGCTGGTTGGTCGCATTCACGAAACCCTTGCGCCATCTGGCAAAGAAACCGTGCAGTGCACTCATCACGATCACTGCCGCCAGTTTCACATGCATCCATGGCATTGAGAAAAGCGCTGGGTTGGCGATTAACATCAAGATGCCAAACAGCCAGGCCGCAATCATCGCGGGGTTCAATATGGCGCGCAGTAACTTGACTTCCATGGTCTTGAACAGACCATCCGCCTCCGAGCCAGCGGCGACGCGGCAATGGTAGACATAAAGCCTGGGCAGATAGAGCATGGCCGCCATCCAGGCGATGACCGAAATCACGTGAAAGGCCTTAATCCAAGAATAAAACTCGACCAGCATCGGTATCTTTCCGTCTAGGCAGCCTTAAGCGGGCAACCGGAATGCTCCTGCGGGCAGGTACGCATCGGGTCGGCAGGACATACAGCTTTTTGTTCGTTGGCAAGGGTTACAATCTCGTCGGCCAACCCATCGATATAGGCGGGGTGCGCGTCAACAGTTGGAACCCTTTCGTAAGCTGGAACCCCCGATTCCTCGGCCAACTCGCGATACTCGATGTCGAGCTCGACCAGTGTCTCGGAGTGCTCGGACACGAATGCGACGGGCACCACCACGAGTGGGCGCCCCTCTTTTCCGGCGCGGGCAATTTCATCGTCTGTCGACGGACCGATCCATTTCATCGGCCCGACACGGCTCTGATAACAACTAACCCAATCCAAATCCTCAATGCCCATAGCCTCGACGAGCGCCAGGGCAGTTTGCTCGCACTGCCACTGATAGGGATCTCCTGTCCGAACAATGCGTTCCGGAAGCCCATGGGCCGAGAGCAGGACGCGCGGTCTTCCATGCTCGGCAGCACGATCAAATTTGGTGCGGATCAAATCCGCCATCGCAGCGATGAATCCTGGTTGCCAGGGATAACAGCACAAAAGCCGCGTCGGCACGTTCAGCCCAATCTGCCGTGCCGCCTGGTGCCAGACTCTCGCGGACGATGCGGTCGTCGTGGTTGAGAATTGCGGATAAAGCGGCACGAGCAGGATTAGGTCGGGTTTCGTTTCCTGCACCGCAACGGCGGTTTCCATGGCCATGGGATGCCAATAGCGCATCGCGATATGGACATCGGCATTCATCTCTCGCGCCGTTAACGCAGTCTGCAAAGCATCTGCTTGGGCTTGTGTGTTGGGCAGCAAAGGCGATCCACCGCCGATATGCTCATAAATCTTCGTCGCCTCCTTTGCGCGCCGGCGGGAAATCAGGGAAGCAAGAAAAAACCGCATCGGGTTCGGTAGGCGCAGGATCGAAGGGTCGTTGAAGAGATTGAATAGGAACGGCCGAACCGCATCCGGACGATCAGGGCCGCCCAGATTGAACAAAATAACAGCGATACGGGGCGAGGACGAGGTCATGCCGCGCTTCCTTTGGCATCAAGCGATCGCAGGTGATCAACAAGTTTGGCCACATTGTCCGGCGGAGTGTGCTGCAGGACACCATGGCCAAGATTGAAGATATGTTGGCTATCGCGGAAGCCCAGCCAGGTCTCCGTCGCCGCATCCAGCAATGCCTGACCGCCAGCCATCAGAAGGGCGGGATCGAGATTTCCTTGCAGCGCCACCTTGCCGCCGAGCTCCTCGACCGCCCATTCGGACGGTACCGTGGTGTCCAGACCGACCGCGTCAACACCTGTTTGGTCGACATAGGCCTGATAGTGAAGGCCGGCTTGGCGGGGAAAACCGATAATTGGGACATCGGAATATCTCGATCGAAGCCGTTCAACGATCCGAGCCGTCGGGTCGATCACCCAGTGCCGGAGCGCATTTGGCGGTAGAACACCAGCCCAACTGTCGAACAATTGGACGGCTTGAACGCCAGCGGCAATTTGGGCCTCAAGATGCGCAACCGTCGACCGTTCGAGAAGATCGATAAGCTTTGCGAAGACAACAGGCTCGGAAAAGGCAAATGTTTTGACTTTAGCAAAATCCTTACTGCTGCCGCCTTCGACCATGTAGGTCGCGACAGTCCAAGGGCTGCCCGCAAAGCCGATAAGAGCGGTATCGGTCGGCAGTTCGGCACGAATCTGGCGAGCCGCCCGATAGACCGGAGCCAGATGACCGACGAGGCGGCCGAACGACAGCGCGTCAATTGCAGCTTCATTTCGCAGGGCCTCAAGCACCGGCCCTTCGCCCGTTCGAAATCCCACCCGCTGGCCAAGACCATCAGGCACCACCAGGATGTCGGAGAACAAGATTGCTGCATCGAATCCAAATCTGCGGATCGGCTGGAGAGTGACCTCGGTCGCCAAATCCGGCGTGTAGCAGAGACCCAAAAAATCGCCTGCCCTTTTCCGGACGGCTCGGTATTCCGGCAGATAGCGTCCAGCTTGGCGCATGAGCCAAATCGGCGTGGTTTCCGTTGGCTCTCCAGACAATGTCGCCAGGAACACGTTTGAGATTTCGGCCATTAACGAGAGTTCCAGATTGATGCGAGGCGTTTATCCCAGGCCTCTTTCCTTCAAACAAGAATGAGTTGGTTGTAGTGGTTTGTAGGGCCTGTGAGTCCAGGGGATTGATTGTTGTTCACACGCAATACTCAAATCTATCAACGTGGATGACGTGAACCGTTACAACTGGGGAAAATCTGGCGATCGACAGTTCTTCTAGGTCTGGCGTGGGGGTGGACTGGTGGATAAGACCGCACGAGGGATTTCATACCCGGGTTAATCACATGGGACGCTTCATTGAATGGATCGCGGGACGATTTGTCGCGAGTGGTGATGAAATCGGTCGGTCTCCCAGACGTCGCGAGTTTTCAACAGACAATACAGAACCGCTTCGCTAAACAGGCGCCATGGTCGATAACGATAAAGAGTTTCATCTTCACCTGGTTTCCGATGCGACGGGTGAGACGATCCAAAGCATCGCGCGGGCTTGCCTGGCGCAGTTCGATCGGGTCGCGACGGTAGAGCATTTTTGGAACCTGGTGCGCTCCGACCGCCAACTTGACCTGGTGATTGAGGAAATCACTGCCCATCCAGGCATGGTCCTCTACACGCTTGTCGACGACAAACTCCAGGAACGGTTGAAGCGTTACTGCCAGGAAAACCGAATTCCCTGCGTCTCGGTTCTCGATCCGATTATGGAAGCCTTCGGTGAGCATCTAGGCGTTGCCGGCAAACAACGCCCCGGCCGTCAGCATAGTTTGGACGCCGCCTATTTCGGTCGTATCGAGGCGATGGACTATGCCCTAGCCCATGATGACGGAAACGCCGTGCGGGACATCCATTCGGCGGATGTCGTTTTGGTCGGCGTGTCCAGAACCTCGAAGACACCGACCTGTCTCTATCTCGCCAACCGTGGCATTAAGGCAGCAAACATTCCCTACGTGCCCGGTTCTCCGTTGCCAACGGAAATGGCAGAGCTCGGTAACCAGTTGGTTGTCGGTTTAACCAAGGACCCCGAGCAACTCGTTCAACTACGGCGCAATCGAATTCGAACGCTCCACCAAGGCCAGTCGACCGACTATGTCAATCCGGAACGGGTGCGCGATGAGGTTGTCGAGGCAAGACGGTTTTATGCACGCAAGGGCTGGCCGGTTATAGATGTCACAAGACGTGCGATCGAAGAGACGGCCGCTGAAATCACCCGCCTGCTAAGTCGTCGCCGACAGGAGATGGGAGGATGAGCATCGTGTTGGCGTCCGGTTCATCCAGCCGCCGATCGATGCTGGATGCTGCTGGGCTGGAGTTTCTCGTTGACACTCCAGCCGTGGACGAGGCCAGCGTCAAGCAAGCTATGCAAGCCGATGGCGCTGGACCGATGGATGTGGCTGAGGCGCTGGCTGAAATGAAGGCCAGGCAGGTCAGCAGGCGGCATCCGAATGCGATGGTTATCGGTGCTGACCAAATGCTCGAGTGCGGCGGTGTCTGGTTCGACAAGCCGGTCGATCTCGATCATGCCCAAAGCCATCTCGTGGCGTTGAGGGGCAAGAAACATCGATTGATCGCCAGTGTCGTGGTGGTCCAAAACCAAGCCAGGCAATGGCATCACAACGACATCGTCACCCTTGAGATGCGTCCTTTCAGCGACGCTTTTTTGAGGTCCTATCTCGGGCGTGCTGGTGACGCCGTTCTTGGCAGCGTAGGCGCCTATCAGCTTGAAGGGTTGGGTGCCCAATTGTTCAGGCGGATCGAGGGAGATTACTTCACCGTACTGGGTCTGCCCCTATTGCCGCTTTTGGACTATCTCCGGACACGTGGGGTGCTTCCTTTATGAGCGGCCCAGAGTTTCTGACCGCCGGTGTGATGGGGTGGCCCATCGGTCATTCGCTCTCACCCCGGCTACACGGCCACTGGCTTCAAAGATATGGAATTGCCGGAGCCTACGTCCCAATGGCGGTGCCGCCTGATCGCGTCGGCGAGGCGATCCGGGGTGTCGTCGCGCTGGGACTCAAAGGATGCAATGTCACCGTCCCCCACAAGGAAGCGGTGATGCCGTTCCTCGATGATGTTGCGCCGGCGGCAAAGCGGATCGGAGCTGTTAATACGATTGTTGTGGCTGAAGGTGGTGCCACGAGGGGCACGAATACTGACGGTTTTGGCTTTCTGGAAAACATCAAGGCGGGCGCGCCCGGCTGGCAACCGGATTCCGGCCCGGCATTGGTCATCGGTGCGGGTGGAGCGGCTAGAAGCATCCTGGTCGCTCTTGCCGATGAAGGATGCCCTGAGATCCGGCTGGCAAACCGGACAAAAGAGCGGACGGACCGCGTCGTGCATGAGCTTGGCTCACCGTTGCAGGCAATTTCGTGGGATGAACGTTCCGATGCGGTGAACGGCGCTGCATTGGTGGTGAACACATCGACAGCAGGTATGGAAGGCCAGGCCGAACTTGACCTTGCGCTTGACGAACTTGGGCCCGAAGCCGTCGTCACCGATATCGTCTACGTGCCCCTTCAAACCAAACTCTTGGCCGAAGCGTCAGCTCGTGGAAACCGAACGGTAGACGGGCTCGGCATGCTGTTGCACCAAGCGCGGCCAGGTTTTGAAGCCTGGTTCGGCGTGGCTCCCGTGGTGGATGAGGCGCTGCGGAACGCGGTTCTGGCGCCGCGCTGACCCATGGTGATCATCGGCCTGACGGGATCGATCGCTATGGGCAAATCAACGGCGGCGAACGCGCTGCGCCGCATGGGCCTGCCAGTTCATGACGCGGACAAGGTTGTGCACGAATTGCAGGGGCCGAACGGCGATGCCTTGCCCGCAATCGAAAAGGCGTTCCCTGGAACCACAGGCCCGGATGGTGTCGATCGTGGTAGACTCCGCCAGTTGGCCTATGACGACCCGACCTGTCTGTCGAAGTTAGAAACGATTCTCCACCCCCTGGTAAGGGAGCGCGAGCGCAGGTTTCTTGCGCGCTGCGCCAGGCGAGGCGAGCCGGTTGTGGTTTTGGATATTCCCTTATTGTACGAGACGGGTGCCGAGGTCCGCTGCGATTTGGTCGCCGTCGTGAGCGCACCTGGGTTCATTCAGCGCGCACGTGTTCTAAGGCGGCCTGGAATGACTGTTTCGACCTTGAAGGCAATCTTGGATCGTCAAACGCCTGACGTGGAAAAGAGGCGCCGCGCGGATTTGGTGATCCCAACCGGGCTCAGCCGTGGCCACGCCTTGAAGTCGGTCATGCGACTTGTCACAGTGGCCAGGAATCATCCGGGCGGGGCCTGGCCGCCGAACCCGTATCGAACAAAAGGGCCAAACCGCCATGCGTGAAATCGTTCTCGATACGGAAACAACCGGTCTTTACCCGGCACAGGGCCATCGCATCGTTGAGATCGGCTGCGTGGAATTGATCAACCACGTCGCGACCGAACGGCATTTTCACCAGTACATCAACCCAGAGCGCCCGATGGATGCGGACGCGGAAGCCGTGCACGGTCTGACAGACGCATTTTTGTCCGATAAGCCGGTTTTTGCCGAGATCGCCGACGATTTCCTAACCTTCGTCGGCGATTCACCGTTGGTGATCCACAACGCGGCCTTCGATATCGGGTTCCTGAATGCAGAGCTTGGCCGATTAGGCTACCCGGACCTGCCGATGGAACGGGCGGTCGACACCGTCAAGATTGCCCGGCGACGATTTCCGGGCGCTCAAGCGAGTCTCGACGCGCTGTGCCGGCGCTACGGCATTGACTTGACCGACCGCGCTCTCCACGGGGCGTTGCTCGACTCAAATCTACTCGCCAGGGTTTATTTGGAACTTCGCGGGGGACGCCAGCCGGGCTTGGTTCTCGGCACCGAAAAGAGCGCCGTCGAGGCTGGGCCTGTAACGGTCCCTGAAACGACCCGTCAGCCGCGTGCACACGCCGCCAGCCCCGAAGAGGAGGCAGCGCATGCCGCTTTTTTGGAAAAACTCACCAACCCGATCTGGCACCAAGCCAAATCAGAGTAGGCTCGTTTGGGTCAGGCCTGGCCGACCGTGTCGGCAGTGGCCTTGGACGCCGCCTGGGCCGCCGCCAGGCGCTGGACCTGCTTGCGGAACAGATCGGTAAAGTCGATCGGCTGAACCAGCAGTGGCGGGAAACCGCCATTTCGCACCGCTTCGGCAATCACCGCGCGGGCGAAGGGGAACATCAAACGCGGCGCTTCGATCAGTAGAAGCGGTGCCTGATGCTCTTTCTTGACCTCGCCGTCGAACTCGACAATCGCGCCGTAGCTAAGTTCAACGATGAATGCCTGCGTATCATCGATCTTGGCATCGCCCTTGATGTTCAGAAGGACTTCAAACCGATTGTCCGCCAGCGGAGTAGGCCGAACATCGACATTGACCGCCACCTGAGGCGCCTTGCGCGTCGTCAGCGTTTGGGACGCGTTCGGGTTTTCGAACGACAGGTCCTTAACATACTGCGCCACGATCTTGATCGGCGGGATCGTGGAACGCGGTTGAGCGGCAGCGCCATCGGTTGCGGGCGCAGCGGGCGCCGGTGGCGCTTTGGCGTCTTCGGCCATTGGTTACTCCTGAAAAGGCAAGAAGTCTAAAAATCGGGCGCATGCCCTAGCACGGTCGGCCTGAAGGAACAAGCCGCGTCTGGCGTGGTTTCGTTAGGATCCCGACGGTTTGCCCGATCCACCCCAGCGTGACTCGTCCAAGGGCGGCAAGGACGGGTCGTCAGGCTTGATCTCCTGAGCTTCCCCATCCACGGTCGGTCCGCCGCCGCCATAGCGTTGGCTTACGGTCTGGAGCCGGCCGGTGCGTACCGCCCAATCCCAAAGCCTCCTGCCCATGGCGCGGCGCAGCGGTGGGATTAGCAGCAGAAAGCCCAAGAAGTCGGTAAAGAATCCAGGCGTAAGCAAGAAAAGTCCGGCCACCAACAGGCAAAACCCATCGAACACCGACTTCAGTGGTGGTTCGTTGCGCTCGGCAGCCGCCCTTGCCTCAGCCAAGACCTGCACACCCTGGTGCCGGATCAGGGCGACGCCCGTTACGGCAGTGGCGACGATGGCTAGCAAGGTCCAGCCGATGCCGATCATGCCCCCAACCCAAATGAACAGGGCAATCTCGATAAACGACATGCCAATTATGGCGATAAGCAGTGGCATCGGTGTTTTCCTTGCCCTTTAATGGCTGCCAGCCTATTTACCGATCAGGATAGACTCTCGTTTCGACGAAGGGTTTAACCCGGATCAGGCGGAAATGGTCTTGCCCCTTCACCTAATGTGCCGGGGCGGGCGGTTAAACCCTTGGTGTCGCGAACCAGCGGTAACTTGCGGTAAGATGTTCCGCATTAAGGCCGGTGGTAGGTCGGCAATGGTTTAAAGAGAGGCCGGCGACGGAAGGTTGAGCGAAAGGGTTATGTTCGAACATTTCGATATCATCGTGATGGGTTTGATCGCCGCTGTGTTGGTGTTCAAGCTGCGCGGCGTCCTCGGTCGCCGCACCGGTCACGAACGACCGAGGGCCAACCCTTACGCTGAGACCAGGCGCCAGTCAGAGGAGGCGAGCGATGATAACGTCGTCACGCTGCCTCACCGGGTCGAAACCGATCCCCAACTTGACGAAGAAGGCCCCGAGGGCAGCCTGAACGCGTCGCTTGCGCAAATCCGGACAGTAGACCCCAGTTTCAACCCCCATGAGTTCGTCGATGGCGCACGGGTTGCCTTCCGCATGATCATCGAAGCCTTTGCCAATGGCGATACGGCGACGCTTCGTCCGTTGTTGGGTGACGAGCTCTATGATGGATTTTCCAGCGCCATTCGCGATCGAATGGCCGAAAACAAGCATCTGGAAACGTCCATTCGCGAAATGAAGGATGTCGATCTAATCGACGCGAAGCTGGAAGGCCGCACCGCGATTGTAACCTTGAAATTCGTCACCGATCAGGTTTCCGTCACTCGGGATGAGGATGGTGATGTCGTCGATGGCGATCCAGACGAGGTGATCGAGGTCACCGACATTTGGACATTTGCGCGAAACACGAGATCGACCGATCCGAATTGGACGCTGATCGAGACCGATACGCCGAATTGACGGCGTGACACGCTGCCCGTTCTCAATGTGCGGTCGCCAGACTATTCGGTCTGTGCTTAGCTGCCCTCGTTGGTATTACCAATTGTCGATAAGCGCTAGCGAGTTGGGGTAGCCGTCTATGGATCAACCGCGCGTCGGGCTCTTCGTCACCTGCCTTGTGGACTTGTTTAGGCCGACGGTTGGGTTTTCGGCGGTCAAGCTGTTGGAACAGGCCGGCTGCTTGGTCGAGGTTCCAGCGGCACAAACTTGCTGCGGCCAGCCTGCCTACAATTCCGGCGACCTGAAGACTAGCCGGTCTGTTGCACGCTCAGTGATCGAAGCCTTCGACGGTTTCGACTACGTCGTCGCGCCCTCCGGCTCGTGCGCCGGTATGCTGCGCGAGCACTATCCATCCTTGTTCGAAGATGAGCCGGAATGGGCACAACGGGCCCATCATTTGGCCAGTCGCACCCACGAACTGATCAGCTTTCTTGTCGATGTCAGGGACATGTCGGAAGTCGACGGTGTCAGCCTCAGCGCAAAAGCCACCTATCACGATAGCTGCTCGGGCCTACGAGAACTGGGGGTTAAGGAGCAGCCGCGCACGCTGTTGGCCACTGTGGAAGGGCTGGAGCTGACAGAACTGCCGGGTGCCGAGATCTGTTGCGGCTTTGGCGGTACGTTCTGCATCAAATATCCCGACATTTCTAACCGGATGGTCGGAAATAAAACTGCAGACATCACGGCGACTGGCGCTGACTTGTTGCTGGCCGGCGACCTTGGCTGCCTAATGAACATGGCCGGAAAGCTCAAGCGAGAAGGGTCCACGACCAAGGCCCGACATGTCGCAGAAGTGCTGGCCGGAATGGATCGCACGCCGGCGATCGGCGAGCCGGCGGCGGACTAAGCGGGGACCTCATGGAACCGCAATCCCACCTCTTCAAGCAGAAGGCCAAAGAGGCGCTGGACGACGCCAACCTTGCCCGTGCGCTGAAGAACATGCATGCCGGCTTTCAGGTGAAACGGCTCAAAGCCACCGAGAAGCTGCCCGAATTTCAAGACCTTCGCGAACGCGGGCGAGAGATCAAAAATCACGCTCTCGAGAATCTAGATTTCTATCTTGCCCGGTTTGAGGAACGGGTGACGGAGCAGGGTGGCCAGGTTCATTGGGCCCGCACCGCTGCCGAGGCCCGGGATGCCGTGTTGAAGATATGCCAATCGGTCGACGCCAAGACGGTGACGAAGGGCAAATCCATGATCGCGGAGGAAATTGCTCTCAATGATCACCTCAGCAATGCCGGGATCGAGCCCATCGAGACGGATCTTGGCGAATACATCATCCAGCTTCGGCATGAGCTGCCGAGCCACATCATCGCCCCGGCCATTCACCTCAACAAAGACCAGGTCGAAGAGACGTTTCGTGAAAACCATACCCAGCTAGACCCTAACCGGCGGCTGGAGCAGGTGCAGGATTTCACCGACGAGGCGCGCACCATATTGCGGCAGAAGTTTCAATCCGCCGATGTCGGTATCACGGGCGCTAACTTTATGATCGCCGAGACCGGATCGACGGTCATCGTCACCAATGAGGGCAATGGCGACCTGACCCAGACCCTGCCAAAGGTCCATATCGTCGTCGCGTCGATCGAAAAGACGATTCCTACCTTAGAGGACGCGGCCACAATCCTTCGCTTACTGGCCCGGTCCGCCACAGGGCAGGAGTATTCCAGTTACACCACATACTCGACAGGGCCCCGCCGGCCGGGCGATCAGGACGGGCCGGAGCAGTTCCATGTCGTGATCCTGGACAATGGCAGATCTGCCCTGCTGGGCACCGAGGCGCAGGATGTCCTGCGCTGCATTCGCTGCGGTGCCTGCATGAACCATTGTCCGGTCTATGGCGCGGTCGGCGGTCACGCCTATGGATGGGTAGTGCCCGGTCCGATCGGTTCGGCGCTTGATCCGGGGCTGATCGGTCTTGATGAAGCCCATGACCTGCCGAATGCATCGACCTTCTGCGGCAAATGCGCGGAGGTCTGTCCGATGAAGATCCCTCTGCCGAAGATCATGCACCATTGGCGCGTGAGGGAATTCGAAAAGAAGCTTTCGCCGCCGCGATTTCGCCAAGGGTTGGCGCTCTGGGGCTGGTTTGCAAAACGGCCGGCCTTTTATCGAGCGGGAACGGCGATGGCGATGGGCGTGCTGGGCCGGCTGGGGGCCAAACGCGGTCGATTTGCAAAACTGCCCCTTGCCGGCGGTTGGACCAAGTTTCGCGATATGCCGGCCCCTGAAGGCGGAACGTTTCAAAAGCAATGGGCAAAGCATGTTCGCACGCGCGGTGGGTCGCGAACGTGACCAGCGCTCGAGACCAAATTCTGGGGGATATAAGACGGGCCCTCGGCGGGGAAGAGGCGCCCGGCCACGCCGAGGCTGAGGCGCGATTGGCTGGCCACCCGCGAGGCTTGATTCCAAAACGGGCGCAGCTTCCGACTGCTAAGCAGGCTGAGTTGTTCGCAGCTCAGGCACTTGCCGCCGCCGCAACGGTTGCCGAAGTCGGTTCGCCGGACGAAGTGCCGGAAGCGGTCGCGTCATTCCTTGCCGGCCACAACCTGCCACAGCAGGTCAAACTCACCACCGATCCGTACATCTCCGGCCTGCCCTGGGACCGTCAACCGACGCTCGAAACCGCCACCGGACGGGCAGAGGATGCCGACCTCAGCAGCGTGACCAGCGCGATCGCCGGTGTCGCTGAGACGGGAACCCTGATGCTCGCATCCGGCCCCGACCGGCCGACAACGTTGAACTTTCTCCCTGACAATCATATCGTAATCTTGCCGAAGGACCAGATTGTCGGCACGTACGAAGAGGGCTGGGACCGTCTGCGGCAACAAGGCGCCATGCCGCGGACCGTAAATTTCATCACCGGTCCTTCCCGCACCGGCGACATTGAGCAGACCTTGCAATTAGGTGCGCACGGCCCGCGCCGGTTGCACATCATCCTGGTCGACACGCCCGACTGATTGAGGGCAGACCCCAATGGCACGCTGGCGCAAGCCGACAGACGAGGAACGGCGGCTCTGGCTGCGGGTAACCGATACGGTCGACCCGCTGCCGGGCAGAAGGCATAGCGTCAGCCGACCAACTGCACAGCCCCCGGACCCGAAGCCGTCACCGGCCCCGGCGCGGGTTTCAAAAAAGCCCTCGTCTCCATCGAAGCCGACAAAACTGCCCTATCTTACGACAGGGCAGACGCCCTCCATCGATCGCCGAACGGCGGATCGACTGCGCAAGGGCCGGATGGAGGTTCAGGCAAGGCTGGACCTGCATGGGATGAGCGAAGCCAACGCCCACATGGCGCTGAACGCCTTCCTGACAAGAGCGCAAGCCGACGGCCGCCGCACTGTTCTGGTCATCACTGGTAAAGGACTGTTCAGCCATGGAAGGGGGGTTCTTCGCGAGCGGCTGGGCGATTGGCTGAACATGCCGCCGATCCGTGACAAGGTTCTTAGCTTCACCCAGGCCCAACCTCGTCACGGCGGCGACGGTGCCTTTTATGTGCTGCTCAAGCGGCTGCGCGAGACAGGCGCCAAAGGCAAATAGCGCTCAGCACCATCTTCTGAAGCTCTGCCCTCCATAACATCGACCCAACGTAGCAACAGCTTGTCGCAAGTCTTTGCAAATGAAGCTGCCATCAATCGCAGCAACAGCCGGTTCAACACACCGTCTTTTGGGCCAACATGGAACACCATCTTGATCTCAGTATTGCCATCAGCCGTCGATGCCAGCGACCAGTCGCCACTCAGTTCGGCGATGGGATAAGGATAGTCTGGCGCGTCGGTATGGACCCGGAACGCGAACCCTTCGCCCGCGTTCCACCTGGTGCAGGTTTCGCGCCAGCTGCGACCCTTGGTGTCGGTACATTGTCGAACCATACCGGTTCCGTGGCCCTCCAAGATCTCTACACGGCTTAGATTGTCTGCAACGTCCGCATAGGCTTCCTGATCGCTCACCACTTGCCAGGCGCGCTCTTTGGTGGCCAACGTTTCTAAGCTGGCGGTCAGGACCATGCCGCCACTATTGAACTGAATCGCAACCCTGCTTTTGCCCTGATAGACGATTGCTGCGCCGATCGCCTGCTCAACGGCGAATATTGCCACGACAAGGGCGACCGCGAGGACCAGAACGGTCCCGCTGGTCGTGAGGCTTGCCGACGCAAAAACATACAGCGCGATGCTGAGCAGGACCCAAGCGATGTCGGCCGCGATGATCAGGCATATCCATGTCAGATTCAAAACTTGCTGCCGAGCGGCGAAAAACACTAAGGCCGCAAAAACGACCAACCCGATGCCGAGATCCAATACCGCCATTGGGCCGGTTAGGCTTTCAAAGATGAATCCCCCGGTAAACAGAACGCTCGCGACCCAGGTCGGAGCCGCCAGGCAGACGAGTCCTGTCAGGAGCGAAAAGGCGGCATTGCCGAGCAGCGCTCGGCGCACGAACCTGTCATTGGTCTGATGAAGTTTCATCACGGTGTGCCTTTCTGCTGGAGTGGCCTGCCGCTGGACTTAGTATCGACGTGTGTCTTCGCGCAATTACCTGCTGGGTAAGCGTATTTAGGTTTTGGTGCGCGATGCTAGGTCTGCTGTCGATCCAGTCGACTTTGGTGCCTGTGTCGCTAGATCTCCAATTCCAACCGGGAGTCTGCTGGTGCTTCTTCCCGGTCGGACATACCGTAGTCGCGGCTGACAGAGGCGATGCGCAGATGGTAGTCGGCGAAGATACCAGCTCTTCCCTTGGCCTGTGCAGCGCGGTGCTTGCCATAGGTGCGCCAGGCAGCGACGGCGGCCTCGTCGCGCCAGAAGGAAAGAGACAGGAGCTTGCCGGGCTCGGTAAGGCTTTCAAACCGCTCCACCGAGATGAAGCCATCCATCCATTGCAGCTCTTCTTTCAGATCCGCGGCCAGGTCCAGATAGTCTTGGCGCCGGCCATCGGCCGGTAACACCTCGAAGATTACCGCGATCATTTGCTCACCCTGCTGGAACGTCACACCAGGCCAGTTTGGTCGAAACGGCTGCCCTTGTCGACATTCGATAGTTTGATTATGATCGAAGTATGAATGATGAACCTTACATAGCCGAGGTCGCCAGTCTGATTGGCGATCCGGCACGTGCGAATATGTTGACGGCGCTGATCGACGGCAGGGCGCTAACGGCGAGCGAGCTGGCCTTTATTGCCGGCATAACGCCACCGACGGCCAGCAGCCATCTGAGGCGATTGGTCGATGCGGCGCTTGTGGTGCCCACAAAACAGGGCAGGCATCGCTATTACCGCTTGGCAGGCGCCGAGGTGGCAACGGCGCTGGAGGCTCTGATGGTCCTGTCGCAGAACGCCAAACCTCGCAAACGGCGTACGGGTCCTCGCGATCAGGCGATGCGGTATGCACGAACTTGCTACAATCATCTGGCAGGTTCGCTGGGCGTCGCGTTGACCGAAGCCTTGGTCGAGCAGGGCCACCTCATTTCCGATGGTGAGACGTTTGGGCTTTCCGACAGCGGTGCTGCGTTCCTTGATCGGTTTGGTGTCGACATTCGCGCGCAGCGCGGCAAGCGGAGAGCGTTCGCCCGACCGTGCCTGGACTGGTCGGAAAGACGACCGCATTTGGGCGGCGCGCTGGGCGAGGCCCTGTTATCGCGCCTGATCGAAATGAACTGGCTCTCGCGCCAAGAGCAAGGGCGTACGGTTACGGTGTTGCCCGACGGGCGTGATGGCCTTCACAAGGTATTTGGTCTACCCGAGAATGCGCTGGTCGCGGTGTCGTAACTTCGCCAACTCTGCTAGTTCGGCTGTCGCCCAACGGCAAGCGCGCTGGCGACCTCTGGATCGTCGTCGATGAAGGCGGGTTCCGGTGTTGCACCCGTCGCGTCGTAGAATCGGGACATGAAGCAGCGCAAGGCGGCGCAAAGCGCGATGTCGGAGATCTGCGGATCCGAAAACCCAGCAGCCCGCAAACCGTCAATGTCGATATGCGTCACTTTTGACGCGTCGATTGCGATCTTCTCCGCGAAATCCAGCATCGCGACGTCACGCTCGTCGAGACCGGCGGCGTGGAAGTCCTTGTGGACAGCCATCACCTTGTCCTTCGATCCAAGATCGTCTTGGAGTAGTCCAGCGTAAACCATCGAGCAGTAGGCCGATGGCACCTTCTTGGCCACGATAAATGTGATCAAGCGCCAATCGCGCATGGACAGCGTGAAGTTGGCTTTGACCTTGGCGAAGAAATCCTCCCACACGGGCAGCATATCGGGCCTGGTTGTCCAGCATGCCGTCGCCGACATCACGAAACCGAATTTCGACTTCTCCCCGGCGTAGATCTCGGCGATCTCGCCGGTGGCATGGTCTTCGCCAATCGTTTTCAAGAACATCGTCGCTCCCCCTCAAATCACAGTCTGTGGCGCGATTTCGTGTTCACCGGGCTAGGATGATGGCACGACATCAGGGGAACGTTAATCGCTGTGGCTTGCCGCCTGTTCAGAAGTAATCGGCGTGATGAGTAGCTGATAGGGTGTCAACACCAGTCCTTGGGCGCCGAAGTGCAACGTCCGACCGTCGACTAGGTTGGTGATCGATTCTGTGCCGAACGTGTCAAGCAGGGAAGCATCGGCCACGGCCTGGTCGCGTTCCGTCATGTTCGCCAACACCAAAAGTCGCTCTTTGTCGGCGCCGCGTTGAAAGCCGAAGACATGGGGGTTTTGCAGGTTGACGACCGTCATCTCTTGACCGCCTAGCGCCGGCTGGCTTTTGCGCAAAGCGATCAGCCGCAACAAACTGTCGTGAACCTTGGCGCTTGGACTCTTCGGATCGTCGAGTTGGTCTTGTTGCTTGCGCCAATCGGTTCGCGGCCGATGCGTCCAGCGATTGTCGTCTTTCTTGTCCGGCTCGGCGAGATAGCTGTCGTCGTTGGTCCGCGCCACCTCGTCACCGAGATAGATCAGCGGCAGTCCACCTATGGTCAGTATCAGGCCATGCAGCATGACAAGGCGCGCGACGGCGAGCGCATCTTCGTCGCCACCCTTGCCCAGTCCGCAAAGGCTGGCCGCCATGCCGGAGATTCTAGCATCTCCGGTGCTCAGGTTTTCCTGAAATGCCAGGCCTTGGGCAAAACTGCCTGGATAGCGGCCGGTATAGAAATCATTCAAAAACCGGCGATGGTCATAGCCGTTGATGCCGACTTCGGCCGCGTCCTCGTCGGCGAACCCCCAGCCGATATCGTCATGGCACCGCAAGTAGGTAACCCAGGCGGTCCCCGGCGGCAGGCGGAACCGCTTTTGCAATGCATGGCGCAGCAAACCCGTATTGCGGGTCGCCAGCGCCTCCCACAACAGCACCATCAGCATCGGAAAGTAGCTAAGCTGGGCCTCATTCGTGCCGACATAGCGGGCAACCTCGTCCGGGTGGACAATGGCCTCGGACTTGAACACCAGGGACGGCGCGGCGATCCGGGCCAGAGCGTTGAACGCTTGGATCAGCGCATGTGTTTCCGGCAGATTCTCGCAGTCTGTTCCAAGTTGCTTCCAGAGGAACGGCGCCGCGTCCAGGCGCAGGATCTCAACGCCCTGATTGGCGAGGAACAGCATTTCCTCCAGCATCTGCCTGAACAGCGCCGGGTTGGCGAAATTCAAATCCCATTGATAGGGGTAGAAGGTCGACCAGACGAATTTGCCGAAGGTCGGTTTCCAGGCGAACACCTCGCCGCCGCCCTCCGGAAATATCTGGCGTAGGTTGGGCTCGTAAGCGTCCGGAATCGTCCGGTCGTCATACATGCGGTAGTAGCCCTGATACCAACCATTCCCCTGTTTTGCCCGTTCCGCCCAATCATGATCGTCGGCGGTGTGGTTCAGGACAAAATCGAGGCATAGCCGGAGGCCTTCGCCGCGCAGCGTCTCGGCGAGCTTGGCGAGATCGGCCATGGTGCCAAGCGTCGGCTCGACCTCTCGATAGCCCGAGACGGCATAGCCACCATCATTCTCACCCTGCCGCGCTCGCAACAACGGCATGAGATGCAGATAGGTGACGCCAAGCTGCTTCAGATAGGGAATCCGCGCTTCGACATCGGCTAGGGTTCCGGCCCAGCGGTCCACATAGGCCACAGCGCCGATCTGATCGTTGCCGGCGAACCAGGGCTCACCGGCGGCCTTCTCCTGCTCAGCATCGACATCTCGGTCGCGCATGTTCTGTGGCCGATTGGAAAGGGACTGAAGCGCTGTCGCCAGGATCTCTTCCAGGTGCCAGAGGAAATCGTACTGATCGCCATAAAGCTGGTATAGAAGGTTGAAAACGCTTGAAAAATTCAGTCGCACCCGGGCCGCGGTGCGGTCCCATGCCTGCTTGCCCAGCCGGTTGGCAAATCGCGTTTCCAGACGCGGCAACAGACGTTCCAACGTCCAGTCGGCGTCTGGTTTCGGATGCTCTGGATTGTTTGGGATCACGGGAGTTCGGTTCGGCGATGACAGTGCAGGGCACGCCTAGCATAATTGCCCGTCGCCGTATGGAAAGAGATAGGGGTGGGGCCGACCCTAAGGCGCGTCGGCCCCGAAGCCTCCTAGAGAATGAACTTCGACAGATCGGCGTCCTTGGCCAGGTCAGAGACCCGCTCGCGGACATAAGAGCCATCGATGGTGATGGACTCGCCGCTTCGGTCGGACGCCGTGAAGCTGATCTCGTCCAGCAAGCGTTCCATAACGGTGTGAAGGCGGCGGGCGCCAATGTTCTCGACTGTCTGGTTGATCTCCGCCGCTAACCGGGCGAGCTCGCTGATCGCATCCTCCGCAAACTCCAAAGTCACCGTCTCGGTTCCCATCAGGGCGGTGTACTGCTTAATCAGGTTGTAGTCCGGCTCTTTCAGGATGCGCTCGAAATCCTCCTGCGTCAGAGCCTTAAGCTCTACACGGATCGGCAAGCGACCTTGCAGTTCCGGTAAGAGGTCTGAGGGTTTTGCGAGCTGGAACGCGCCGGAGGCGATGAACAGGATATAGTCCGTGCGCACCGTGCCATGCTTAGTCGCCACCTGGGTGCCCTCGATTAGGGGTAGCAGGTCGCGCTGAACGCCTTCGCGGCTGACGTCGGCGCCCATCCGGTCGGATCTTGCGGTGATCTTGTCAACCTCGTCGAGGAATACGATGCCGTTTTGCTCGACGGCCTTGATCGCTTCGGCCGTGACCTTCTCCTGGTCCAACAGCTTGTCGGATTCCTCTGCGATCAGGACGGTGTAGCTTTCCTCAACCGTCATCTTGCGCGTTTTGGTTCGGCCGCCGAACGCCTTACCAAGCATGTCGCCGATATTGACCATTCCCATCTGCGCACCGGGCATTCCCGGAATGTCCAGGGTCGGCATGCCACCGCCAGTGTCCTGAACCTCCACCTCTATCTCGCGGTCGTTCAAGGTACCTTCGCGCAGCATCTTGCGGAATTTCTGACGGGAATCGGCGCTGGCCTTGTCGCCTACCAGGGCGCTGACCACCCGCTCCTCGGCAGCGATCTCGGCCTTGGCGTGCACTTCCTTGCGCAGCCGTTCGCGCGTCATAGTGATGGAGATCTCAACCAGGTCGCGGACGATTTGCTCCACGTCACGGCCCACATAGCCGACCTCGGTGAATTTGGTTGCCTCCACCTTCAGGAATGGCGCTTGAGCCAGGCGTGCGAGACGACGCGCGATTTCGGTTTTGCCGACGCCGGTCGGGCCAATCATCAGGATGTTCTTGGGCAGAATCTCTTCGCGCATGCCTTCCGGCAATTGCTGACGGCGCCAGCGGTTGCGCAAGGCCACAGCAACGGCGCGTTTGGCGTCGTTTTGGCCGACGATGAAACGGTCGAGTTCGGAAACGATCTCGCGGGGGGAAAAGGCGGTCATGGGCTACAGGCTTTCAACGACGATGTTCTGATTGGTGTAAATGTCGATATCCGCCGCGATGCCAAGGGCCTTGCGGGCAATCGCCTCGGCCTCATAGTCGGCGACATCGATTAACGCGCGCGCGGCGGCCAGTGCCATCGGGCCGCCCGAGCCTATCGCCATCAGGCCATCGTCGGGCTCCATCACATCGCCCGTACCGGTCAGCGTCAGCGAGACATTTTTGTCGGCGACCAGCATCATCGCCTCGAGCCGGCGCAGATAACGGTCCGTGCGCCAGTCCTTGGCCATTTCCACACAGGCGCGGGTCAGTTGGCCTGGATGTTTTTCGAGCTGGGCTTCCAGCCGTTCGAACAGGGCGAAGGCGTCAGCCGTGGCGCCGGCAAAGCCCGTGATCACGCTGCCATCGCCGAGGCGGCGCACCTTTCGGGCGCCCGCCTTCATAATTGTGTTGCCGGCGGTGACTTGTCCGTCGCCGGCGATCACCACATTGCCGTCCTTTCGAACCGACACGATGGTGGTGCCGTGCCAGACCGCTGGTCCGGCATGGTCAGAGTGCGTCATAAGAATTCCTCGATCTCTAAAGACGAACGTGGGCGAGCCGGTCCCATTTTTGAGGCAACCGAACCCGCTATACCGTGAGTAGCGGCCCGCATCATGTTGGCGGTCGGGGGCGATGGATCAACCCCGCCATGCGCCGGAGCTGCGAAACTGGCGTCCTCTCTCATTTCCTGATAGAGGAACGCGCATGGATACCGCCCTTTCCGAACGCGCCCCGCGCCGCGCTAAGGTGCAGCGCAAAACGACTGAAACCGAAATCTCCGCCAGTGTCGACCTGGACGGAACCGGCCGCTATGACATGGCCACGGGCATCGGCTTTCTTGACCATATGCTGGAGCAATTGGCCAAGCACAGCTTGATCGATCTGGAGGTCCGGGCAAAGGGCGACCTGCATATCGATTTTCACCACACGACCGAGGACAGCGGCATTGCCATCGGACAGGCCGTTGCCAAGGCGTTGGGTGACCGTCGGGGCATCACCCGCTTTGCGGCGGCGACCATTCCCATGGACGAAACGCTCAGCCGTGTGGCAGTCGACGTCTCTGGGCGGCCCTATCTCGTGTGGCGAGTCGACTTCTCCCGCGACAAGCTGGGCGATATGGATACTGAGCTGTTTCGCGAGTGGTTTCAGGCCTTTGCGCAGAATGCCGGCATCACGCTTCATGTCGAAAACCTCTATGGCGTGAACAACCACCATATTGTCGAAAGCTGCTTTAAGGCGCTTGCACGGGCCCTACGCCAGGCCATTGCCATCGACCCGCGCCAATCGGACGTCATTCCCTCCACAAAGGGACGGTTGAGCGACGATTCCTGACCCTTCGCTGCGTTAGAGTTTCACCCATGTCCGTTGCGATCATCGATTACGGCTCCGGCAATCTGCGTTCGGCCGCAAAAGCGTTCGAGCGAATGGCGCGCGAGGCGGAGCTCAATATCCCGATCTCGGTGACGCCCGATCCTGAGATCGTGGCTCGTGCTGACCGTATCGTGCTGCCCGGCGTGGGGGCGTTCGCCGACTGTATGAACGGGCTGTCTTCGCTCGACGGGATGGTTGATGTACTGGAGCAGGCGGTGTTGCGGGAGGCGAGGCCGTTCCTGGGAATCTGTGTCGGCATGCAGCTGCTCGCCACCGTCGGGCGCGAGCATGGCGACCATCAGGGCCTGGGCTGGGTCGAAGGAGAGGTCGTGGCCCTGACACCGTCCGACCCCAGCTTGAAAATTCCCCATATGGGCTGGAACCAGCTATCCCCGCTCAGCGGTGAGCATCCCGTCTTGGCGAGCGTGGCGTCAGGCGATCATGCGTACTTCGTCCACTCCTACAGGTTCGCGCCGGCGGAGCAGGCGGACATCCTGGCCACCACCGATTATGGCGGCCCTATAGCGGCGATCATTGGTCGTCACAATATAGTTGGGACGCAGTTTCACCCGGAAAAGAGTCAAGAAACCGGGCTGCGCCTGATACGCAACTTCCTGGAATGGACACCATGAGCGTTCACGACCTTCCCGCGCCGACCACTTCGGTTGAGATCGTGGACAGCCTGAAATCGGGAGATCTGAACGATCTGTGCGATGCAACGGAGGCTGCGATCATCGATGGCGGTGGGTTCGGCTGGGTCGAACCGCCATCGCGCGATGTTATGGAGCGGTACTGGAAGGGTGTCCTGACGATCCCTTTGCGCACGCTGATCGTCGGTCGGCTCGATGGGGTGATTGTCGGCTCGGTTCAACTTGTCGCCCCGCCATCGAATAATGAAGCGCAGGCCTTTGCGGCAAATCTCACCGCCGTCTTTGTCGCCCCATGGGCGCGCGGACACGGTTTGGCTCAAAGCCTGGTCATGGCTGCGGAGGCCGAGGCGCGGGAGAAGGGGTTCGCGATCGTTCAGCTGGACGTCCGCGACACGCAAAAGGCGGCCATCCGGCTGTACGAGAATCGCGGCTATCAGCGATGGGGAACCAACCCCTTTTATGCCCTGGTGGACGGCGAGATGATCAGCGGTCACTATTTCTGTAAGATCCTCAAGGAACCGGCCGTCGCGAGCGGCTAACGCGCTCCGAAGGACCAATTGCACGCACCATGATTTTGTTCCCCGCCATCGATCTGAAAGACGGCGCCTGCGTACGGCTTGTGCGCGGCGAGATGGATGACGCCACGGTCTTCAACACCGATCCGGCCGACCAAGCGCGACAGTTCAGAGACCAGGGATTCTCTTGGATTCACGTCGTCGATTTGAACGGCGCCTTTTCCGGGAAGCCGGTCAACGGATCAGCTGTAGAAAGCATATTGGCTGCTGTCGATGTGCCAGTGCAGCTTGGCGGAGGCATCCGAACGCTGGAGCGGATCGACACCTGGCTTCAGCGCGGCATCTCGCGGGTGGTATTGGGTACGGTGGCGGTCAAGAACCCGGCGCTCATCCGCGAGGCCTGCGTGGCCTTCCCTGGACGTATTGCGGTTGGTATCGACGCGCGCGACGGCTTCGTCGCCGTCGAGGGCTGGGCCGAGACGTCGACGATGAAGGCTCTCGATCTAGCATTGGCTTTCGAAGACTGCGGTGTCGCAGCCATCATCTACACGGACATTGACCGTGATGGCGCGATGGTCGGCGCCAATGTTGAGGCTACCGCTGCCCTCGCCTCTGCCGTATCGACGCCGATCATCGCGTCGGGCGGCGTCTCCTCTCTCGACGATCTCCGTGCACTCAAGGATCAAGAAGCATCGGGTATTGCCGGCGTAATCAGCGGCCGGGCGATTTATGACGGTCGAATTGACCCGGCGGAAGCGCTGCGGCTGTTATCGGCTCGAAAGGGGGAGGCGGCTTGATGCTGAAAATGCGCGTCATTCCCTGCCTGGATGTCAAAGACGGCCGCACGGTCAAGGGTATCAATTTCGTCGATCTGGTCGATGCCGGCGACCCGGTGGAGCAGGCAAAACTCTACGACCAGGAAGGCGCCGATGAGCTGTGCTTCCTCGACATCACCGCATCGTCCGATGGTCGGGACACGCTCTACGATGTCGTCCAGCGTACGGCAGATCAAGTGTTCATGCCACTGACCGTTGGCGGAGGCGTACGTACGCTGGAGGATATTCGCAAACTTCTGCTTGCGGGCGCCGACAAGGTGTCGATCAACACCGCAGCCATTGCAAGGCCTGAATTCGTTCGGGAGGCCGCCGAAAAGTTCGGCAACCAATGCATCGTCGTGGCGATTGATGCCAAGCAGACTGGCGACGGAGAATGGCAAATCTTTACCCATGGCGGACGCCGTCCGACAGGCATCGACGCGGTCGACTGGGCACGACGCATGGCCGAATACGGCGCGGGCGAGATCCTGCTGACGTCAATGGACCGCGACGGGACCAAGCAAGGGTTTGATCTTGCCTTAACGCGAGCCGTTGCCGATGCCGTACGCGTACCGGTAATCGCGTCGGGTGGAGTCGGAACTCTCGACCACATGGTCGAAGGCATCTCCGAGGGCGGTGCAACAGCGGTGTTGGCCGCATCGATCTTCCATTTCGGCACTTACACTATCGGCGAGGCGAAGGCCCACATGGCGAATGCTGGACTAGCAGTTCGTCCAGTCTCCCAGCAGGCTTCATGAGATGACGGACGCGACTATCCTCGACGAACTCTATCGTGTCGTTGCGTCGCGCAAAGGCGGCGATCCCGAGGTGAGCTACACGGCGTCCCTTTTTGCCAAGGGGACGCCTAAGATCGCCCAGAAACTGGGCGAAGAGGCTGTCGAGACGGTCATCGAGGCGATGAGCGGCGATTCCACCTCCCTCGCCAGCGAAAGCGCAGATTTGCTATATCATCTGATGGTGGTTTGGGCTCAGGCTGGATTGGAGCCCGAAGATGTCTGGAATGAACTGGCCAGTCGCCACGGCCAAAGCGGATTGGTGGAAAAGGCCAACCGCAAGAGTTGACGAGACGATTTGCGGGCGCGAGCCCAAGGAGAACCCTGGCGATGGCCTACGATCCCAACAACATCTTCGCCAAGATCCTGCGCGGTGAGATCCCCTGCGACAAGGTCTACGAAGACGACCATACGCTGGCGTTTCGCGACATTGCACCCAAGGCGCCGGTCCATGTGCTGATCATCCCAAAGGGCGCATATGTCTCCTGGGACGATTTTTCCGCAAATGCCAGCGACGTCGAAATCGCGGCCCTTGTGCGCGCCGTCGGGAAGGTCGCGCGTGATGAGGGCGTTGCCGAGGAAGGTTATCGCACACTTTCAAATATTGGGCGCAACGGTCATCAGGAGGTGCCGCACCTGCACATCCACCTGTTTGGCGGGCGTAGCCTTGGCGCCATGCTTCCGATGGCGTCTGGATAGGATCCGCTGATGGCGGTCACCTCCGAACCAAGGGCCGAGACCGCGCCACGCCGGCGCCGGCTTTTGTGGGTCGGGCCGCGCTCGATCTCGCTGTCGGTGACGCTAGCCGTCGGTATCGGCGCCCTTGTCTTGGTTGCGGTTGCCGCGACCTTGATCGTGGCAATGCTGGCGTCGACCAAGAATACCATCACTCTGTTGGAAGACCGGGCCGATCTGGTCCTCGATCTCGCTGAATTCCGGCTTCGCGATCATGTCGATGGCGTGGGGGCCGGACTCGCGCGTCTCGCACAAGAGATTGAGAGCGGTCAGGTCGATAGCGGGGACTTAGGCGAACTTAGCGACGCGTTGCGGGCCGGGATGGCGATCACCCCCCAGGTTTTCGTACTGGGAATGTGGCGAACCGATTTTTTGGGCACGGTCGCGGTGCGGCAAGGCGACCAGATCTATATCTCGGAAGATGAAGAGCCAAGCGACACTGAACTGATGCAAGAGGCCTTCGATGAGGCCCGGAACCATGTGAACGGCTATTGGGGCGAAATCGTCTACATACCCGAGCTGACAGCGACGATCGTTAACCGGCGCCAACCGATATATCTCGACGACGATTTTGCGGGTCTGCTGGTCGCCGGTGTGTCGGTGCGCGAGCTGTCGCAACTGATGGCTCGCATGGTCGCCGACAATAGCGAGTTCGGCTCGGCGGTTCCCTTCATCATCTACGGCGACGACGAAGTCCTGGCCCATCCTGACTTGGCACGCGATCCGTCCACCGGCGATGATGCGGACACGCTGACCGGCGTTTCCGAAGAGCAACCGCTGCTGACGGTTCGACAAATCGGCGACCCCGTTCTCACTGCCCTTCTTGACGGTGTGGCCGTCGGCTCGCCGATGCCGGAACTGTTTGAGGCTGGAACCTTCGATTTCAGCTTTGTCGAGATCGAAGACGACGAAGATTACCTGGTTCTTACGCGCGAACTTTCGGGCTACGGAACAGGACGACTGACGGTCGGCACCTACTTCTCCGCAGATGTTTTGAATTCTGAGATCGGCAGGCTGATCGGGTCGGCCGCGATTGGCATCGTCATCATGCTGATCGCGGTCGTTTTGGGAATCTGGATGGGCAAGCGCATTGCCCGGCCGGTCATCCGCCTGGCGGACAGGGCGTCTTCGGTCAGCGAAACGATGGAGTTCCGCGATCTGGAACCCTTGCCGGGCAGCGTCTTTACGGAGCTGGATCGCCAAGCCCGGGCCTTTAACTCCATGACCACCGGATTGCGCTGGTTGGAAACTTATCTGCCGAGAACTCTTGTGCGCAGGCTGGTGCGCAAGGGACTGCATGATGAGGTAATCTCGATCTCGCGCCCGTTGACTGTGATGTTTACGGATATCGAGAGCTTTACCGCCCAGAGCGAGGGCATGCCGGCCGATCAAGTCGCCTCGTTCTTGAACGAGCATTTCGGCATGCTGGGCGGCTGCATTGAGGCCGAAGGCGGCACCATCGATAAGTTCATTGGCGACGCCCTGATGGCCTTTTGGAGTGCGCCGGAGCGGCAAAAAGATCATGCTGACCGTGCCTGCCGAGCTGCCCTTGCGATCCGCGCGTGTATCGAGGCGGACAATGCCAAGCGGGTTGCGCGGGGCGACAAGCCCGTCAAAGTCCGCATCGGCATACACAGCGGCGATGTTGTGGTCGGCAATATCGGTGCGCCTGGCCGGGTGAACTACACCATTGTTGGCGATGCGGTGAATACCGGCAACCGGCTGGAGGCGCTGGGCAAGGAGGTAACGCCCGACCCGTCCGGCGTCACGATCTTGATCAGTTCGGACACAGCCGGATTACTCACGCCCGGTTCGTTTGATGTGGTCGATGTCGGCCAACATCCGATACGCGGCCGTGTTGGATCGATTGATGTGATGCGGCTGGAAGGCTCTAGCGCTAACGGGGACTCTTCAAAAACAGAGGCTTAGCCCGCCTGATAGAACGACCGCGAGCCCGTAGCGGGACCAAAGCCAGATCCCGATCCCAAGCGCTAGGATAACGCCCAGCCCAACCATGGACGTTCGCGCCGTTGAGATGGCCCGGGCACTCATGCGCTTTGCGTCCGCAGTGCCGGCGCCGGCTGTTCGCGGATCGGCAGGTGCAACGCTGCCGACAACAGGCCCAGGATGATCGATACCGTCCATACGGCATCATAGTTGCCGTTAAGGTCGTAGACAAATCCGCCCAGCCAGCCACCGAGAAATCCACCGATCTGATGGCTGAGAAACACGATGCCGTAGAGTGTCGACAGGTAGCGGGTGCCGAACATGTGGGCCACCAGCCCGCTGGTCAGCGGCACGGTCGCTAGCCAGACAAAGCCGAATAGCAGGCCGAACGCCAGTGCCGTTACTGGCGTCAGCGGCAAGACCAGGAAGATCACCATGATCGCCGCTCGGAATGTATAGAGAAAGGCCAAAAGCAGGCGTTTTGAGTGGTATTGGCCCAACCGCCCAAACAGGTATGACCCGAACACGTTGGCAAGCCCGATGAGGGCCAACGCGTTTGCGGCCACACCGAGACCGAGACCGTTATCGATCAGGTAAGGCTGAAGGTGGATACCGACAAAAACGATATGGAAGCCACAGACAAAGAATCCGGCATTCAACAACCAGTAGGACGGATATCCCCTGGCCGCCCGCAAGGCGGCGTTCAAGGAGGGCAGTTCGGTCGTCAGCGCGTTGGGACCATCGCCTGTCGCCTTTCCGCGAATACCTGCCGCCGTTGCGACGAGGCAGGTCGCCAAAATTGCGAAGGCCCAAAGTGCGCCGCGCCAATCCAGCCAGTCGATAAGCCCTTGGGATATCGGCACGAATAAGAACATGCCAAACGAACCGATGGCCGTCGCAATGCCGAAAGCAATGCTTCGCCGCTCCGGCGGAACGGCTCGGCCAATCGCGCCTAGCACGGTGACATAGGTAGTTCCGCTAAGGCCTAGTCCGATTAACACGCCAATCGTCAAGTTGAGACCAAGCGGGTCGGTACTGAGCGATGCCAGCACAAGGCCGAGGGCGTATAAGAGAGCACCAACGATCATCACCCGTCCGGCACCGAAGCGATCCGCGATCGCGCCAACGAAAGGCTGGACGAGGCCAAAGACAAGGTTCTGCAGGGCCATGGCCAGCGCGAATGCCTCGCGACCCGTGCCGAGATCCATCGAGATCGGCAGGGTGAAGACACCGAAACCCTGGCGAATCCCAAAGGAAATGGCCACCGCCACCGCGCCACAAGCGATGACAAACAGGCCGTTTCGCCCCCATTTGGCGGCGGATTGGGATTCAGTCGACATGGTTGATCCGGCTGCCAAGCAAGAATTGGTAATACCAATTCGATCTGGATGTCGTCAATCCTTGTAGACGTGGGGCGTCGGTAGCGCGAGGGCGAAGTTGTCAGGGTTCAATGGAGCCGCCAGCAGAGATGCATGGCGACGGGTTCAAACAGCGCGTCGAACCACCGCCCGACGAGGCAAGGGTTTTGCGATCTGTCGGAAGCCGCAGGACAGGAACGTTGTCAACTCTCCGACATAGAGATCGAGATTGCTTGTCCGGTCATGCGGGATCATCGGATAGGCTTCGACGTTGCGAGCGCCTTGACCCTTGGCGAATCCAACGGCGCCCTCGACTAGGGGCCGCATCAACCCACGCCGACGCCAAGCGGTATCGACGTAGAGGCAGGTGATGACCCAGGTCTGTTGGTAGTCATCTGTACCAAGGCGTTTGGAAACGATGCCCTTGTCCAGCCTTGGTTGCGATGAACGCGGTGCGACGGCGCACCAGCCGACGGCTAGATCGTCCACATAGGCTAGTATCCCCGGCGGCGGGCCGTGCTTCACCAGATCGGCAAATCGATGTTTGCGGCCATCTCGATCCAACGCTTCGTAGTCGGCCCGCATCAGGCGAAACCACTGGCACCAGCAGCCGCCATGCCCACCGCGGACCGGCCCGAACAAGCGTTCAACGTGGCTCCACCGCTCTGGAGTAAGCGGCCTGATTTCTACAGAATCTGGATCTATCGCAGGCCTAGCGGTCATCAAGCGGCGGCCGTCGCACTAAGTGCCGGCCCGCAGCGCAGCCCATGTCTTCGGGCCGACCACGCCGTCTGCACCGAGCCCCCTGGCTGTCTGGAAGTCCTTGACCGCATCCAGTGTCCGGCCACCAAAATGGCCATCGACAGGGCCGGGGTCGAAACCCTGATCGGCTATAATTTGCTGCAGGACCCGGACATCGGGTCCCTTCGCCCCGGCCCTTAGTGTGCGGTCGCCAGGTTCAGCCTCGCTGATGTCGACATTGCGCGCGTAGGCGTCCTCCAGGGCGCCGGAATAATGGTCGACTTGGCCAGGGCCGTTATAGCCGCGCGCAAAGGCACGCCAATCCTTGGCCCGAAGCGGGGCGTCCAGCCGGCTGCCTTTGAGGAAATTGACGAAGGCGCGAATCTGGCCCTCCTCGCCCTTGTTCATATCGTCAACGAAGGCGTGGACATCGGGATAGCCGGCGGTTTGGAAGTTAAAGCCCATGATCTGGGCGCTGCCGTAGGAGGCCGAATTGTAGGCTTCGTCTCGATCAAGCGTTGCCGCTTCCTCGATCCGGCCCCATTCCGCCTCACCGCCCAGCACGTGCTTGGAATTGTCCCGCCAGGACCGCATCGAGAGATGCGGATGGGACACGTCGAACTTCCTGTCGGTGCGCTTGCTGAAGGTGGCGCCTTCGTACCTCACGACGGCGCGGCCCGAGGGCAAGCTCGCCTTACCACCACTCTCGACCGCAAGCACCGCGCGAACGGCCGCGACTTCGGCCCCAAGCTCGCCCGCAGCCCACTCAACCAGTTCCGATTTCACGACGACCTCCCCTCGAGCTTTCGTTCGCTGAGCCTAGTTGTGTCGCCGAACCTCCGCAAGAAATGCAAACGGCGGCCTCTTAGGGCCGCCGTTTACCGCTCCGATCGAGTGTATCGACGCCTTATGCGGCGGCGATATCCTCACCGGTTTCCTGGTTGACGCTCTTCATCGACAGCTTGACCTTGCCGCGATCGTCAAAGCCCAAGACCTTGACCTTCACCTGATCACCCTCGTTGACTACGTCCGTCACCTTGCCAACCCGTTCAGGCTTCAGCTCGGAGATGTGGACGAGGCCGTCGCGCGGGCCCAGGAAGTTCACGAAGGCGCCGAAATCGACCACCTTCACAACCTTACCGGTATAGATCACGCCAACTTCCGGCTCGGCGGTGATGCCCTTGATCCAATTGATCGCCGCGTCCGCTGCCTCACTATCAACGGCGGCAACCTTGATGGTGCCGTCATCCTCGATGTCGATCTTCGCGCCGGTGGTCTCGGTGATCTCGCGGATCACCTTACCGCCCGTGCCGATGACATCGCGGATCTTGTCGGTCGGGATCGAGAACTGGGTGATGCGCGGCGCATGCTCGTTCACCTGGTCGCGAGCCGTGGTCAGCGCCTTGGCCATTTCACCCAGGATGTGGATACGGCCATCGCGCGCCTGGTTCAGCGCCTCTTCCATGATCGCCGGCGTGATGGACGTGATCTTGATGTCCATCTGCAGGGAGGTAACGCCCCCCTCCGTACCGGCCACCTTGAAGTCCATGTCGCCGAGATGATCTTCATCGCCAAGGATGTCCGAGAGGACGGCGTAACGATCGCCTTCCTTGATCAAGCCCATCGCGATACCGGCAACCGGCCGTTCGATCGGCACGCCGGCATCCATAAGCGCCAGTGATGTGCCGCAAACAGTGGCCATGGAGGACGAGCCGTTGGATTCGGTGATCTCCGACACCACGCGCATGGTGTAGGGGAAATCGTCCTTCGACGGCAGCAGCGGCCTCAAAGCACGCCAAGCCAGCTTGCCATGGCCGATCTCGCGACGACCGGGGGAGCCCATTCGACCCGCCTCGCCGACAGAGTAGGGCGGGAAATTGTAGTGGAGCATGAAGTGCTCCCGATACTCGCCCTCAAGCGCGTCGATGATCTGCTCATCGCGGCCGGTGCCCAAGGTGGATACGACCAGCGCCTGGGTTTCGCCACGTGTGAACAGGGCCGAACCGTGGGCTCGATCCAAAATACCGACCTCGGCGACAATCGGACGGACATCCTTGGTGGTGCGGCCGTCGATACGGTTGCTGCCATCGAGAATGGTGCCACGCACGATGTCGCTCTCCAGCGTCTTGAAGACGCCGCCGGCGACGGCCAACTCCGCCTCGTTTTCGCCAAGGCTGGCGATGGCATCGGCCTTGACGGCGTCGATGGCATCATAACGCTCTTGCTTGGCGGTGATGGCGTAGGCCGCGCGCAACTGATCGCCAAAAGCGGCGAACTTCTCGGTAACCGTCGCGATCTCTGGTGCCGGTTCCGGCAGGTCGCGCGGGTCCTTTGCGCACAGTTCGGCAAGGTCGATGATGGAGTCGATGACCGGCTGGAAGTGCTGGTGACCGAAATTCACCGCGCCGAGCATGACTTCTTCCGAAAGCTCCTTGGCTTCGGATTCGACCATCAGCACGCCTTCCTGGGTGCCGGCAACGACGAGATCGAGGGCGCTTTCGGCCAGTTGATCGCGTGTCGGGTTCAGAACGTACTCGCCATCATTGTATCCGACCCGTGCCGCGGCAATCGGACCGAGGAACGGAATGCCGGAAATGGTCAGGGCAGCGGAAGCGCCGACCATGGCCACAATGTCCGGATCGTTTTCCAGATCGTGGCTGAGGACGGTGCAAACCACCTGGGTTTCGTTGCGATAGCCCTTGGCGAACAGCGGCCGGATCGGCCGGTCGATCAAGCGCGAGGTCAGGGTTTCCTTTTCGGACGGGCGGCCTTCGCGTTTGAAAAAGCCACCGGGAATCTTACCGGTGGCGAATGTCTTTTCCTGATAGTTCACTGTCAGGGGGAAGAAATCGATGCCGGGTTTCGGCGATTTGGCGCCAACGGCCGTGCACAGTACGACGGTGCCGCCATAGGTCGCCAAAACAGCGCCATCGGCCTGGCGGGCGATCTTGCCCGTTTCCAGGATCAGCGGGCGGCCGCCCCAGTCGATTTCTCTACGATAGATATTGAACATGAGCTTTTCTCACTTCCTTGTCTCGGACACCCGTCGCCCCGGATTGGGCGAGTGCGGGCGGGGGTGTCTTAGTCAACTCACCCCCCTTGGATTGCCTCATCTAAATGAGAGGCGTCCGGCGGAACCGTTGACATGACAGCAGTGCGGCATGGCAACGGGGCCGGAATAACAAACGCCGCTTCCCACCCTTGGGAAACGGCGTTCGCTCAAGGCTCGGCTAACGAGAGCCGTGGTGACGGATCACCAGATGGTGTCTCGGGTTCGTTTTTGAACTCATTTCGATGAGCAGCAAATGAACAGACGCAACTCAGCGACGCAGGCCCAGTTCTTTGATCAGGGCTTCGTAGCGAGCGTTGTTCTTGCGCTTTAGATAGTCCAGCAGGCGACGCCTGCGGCCAACCATCATCAACAGTCCGCGCCGGCTGTGGAAATCCTTGGCGTGGGTCTTCAAATGCTCCGTCAGATTAACGATCCGTTCGGTCAGAACCGCAACTTGCACCTCTGGCGAGCCGGTATCGGACTCCGCCTGGGCATGTTTGGCAATCAGTTCCTGCTTGCGCTCAGCAGTAATCGACATCGGGCGCTCCTTTCTTCGATCTCAAAGATTTAAGACGCGCACGGGCTGCAACTGTCCGGCTTCAAGCCGGGTCAGGGCAATGGGTGTATCGCCTGCCTTGGCCAAAACGAAAATGTCGTCGCCCGACAGATCAGGATCGAGACCGATAAGCCGGTCGCGAGTTGATCGCCGTAGCAACGATACCGCTTGGCCGCATCGCAATCTGTGCGCTTCCACCTCCGTCAAATCCACCGCCGGGATGTCGTCCAGCGGGCTATCGACGGGAAGCAGATGATTATCCCTGTCCGATTGCTCGGACAGCGCGGCTAAATGCTCCAAACCGACCGCATCGTCAAGCGAAAACGGCCCAACACGGGTCCGGGTGAGCTTGGATATGTGCCCGACCGTGCCGAGTGCAAGAGCCAGGTCACGCGCGAGTGCACGGACATAGGTGCCCTTGCCGCAGACCATCTCCAGCTCGGCATGGTCCGCGTCGGGCGCATTGATCAGGCGCAACTGTTCGATCCACACGGCGCGAGGCTCAAGCTTTACGTCCTCGCCATCCCGCGCCAGGTCATAGGCGCGCTCGCCATTGACCTTGATGGCGGAAAAGGCGGGTGGGGTCTGAAGGATCTCGCCTTGGAACGCTGAAAGCGCTGCCTCGATCTCGTCTGGGCCAGGGCGCACATCGCTCTCGGCCGTGACGTCACCCTCGGCGTCCAGCGTGTCCGTGCCAATTCCCCAGCGAATGGTGAAGCGATAGGTCTTGAGACCATCCATGGCGAATGAGACGGTTTTGGTTGCCTCGCCAAAGGCAATCGGCAAGACGCCCGTTGCCAGCGGGTCGAGCGTCCCACCGTGACCGGCCTTTGCCGGTTGGAACAGACGTTTGGTTTTCCCAAGCGCTTGGGTGGACGTCAGGCCCTGGGGCTTATTGACAACCAGCCAGCCATGCAAGGGGCGGCCCTTGCGCCTACCCATCTCGGCCCTCTTCGCCGGTTTCCGATCGGCCGCTTGCGACGTCTCGGGCTACAGTTTCGCTGGCCAGAAGCCGATCGATCTTGGCGCCCTCATCGAAGCTGGTGTCGATGCGGAAATTGAGGCGCGGAACGTTTCGCAGGCGCACGGCCGATGCTATCAGCCCGCGCAGATAAGGCGCGGCGTGGTCCAACGCGTCGACCAGGTCGTCGGGGGCCATGCCTTGGGGCAACTGGCCGCCAAGGGCGACGACGAACGCGGTCGCGTTACGCAGGTCCGGGCTGATTCGGACCTCGGTGACCGTGATCGACAAGCCCTCCAGGTTGGGATCGCGAAGATCGCCACGCATGAGCGGACCGCTGAGCGCGTGCCGAATCTGCTCGCCGACGCGCAACTGCCGCTGGGAAGGAGCGGAAGATGAAACCATTGCTTAAAACCGAATTGCGGTGAACGCGCCAACCGAAACGGAATGCGGCTTTGGATCAATCCTCAGCCGCATAAACCGTTCCGTTAAAGGCCGCGTTCGACCTCTTCCACCTCATAGGCCTCGATGACATCGCCGATGCGGATATCATCGTAATTTTCAAAGGCCATGCCGCATTCGTAACCCTCGCGAACCTCGCGGACCTCGTCCTTGAAGCGTTTGAGGGTTTTCAGCTTGCCTTCGTGGATCACCACATTGTCGCGCAGGAGACGAACCCCGGCGCCGCGGCGCACGACGCCGTCCGTCACCATACAGCCGGCGACCTTGCCGACGCGTGTGATCTGGAAGACCTCGCGGATTTCGGCATTGCCGATGAAGTTCTCGCGCAAGGTCGGCGCCAACATGCCGCTAAGTGCGTTGCGGACATCGTCGATGACGTCATAGATGACGCTGTAGTAGCGGATCTCGACACCGTCCCGCTTGGCCGCCTCTCGGGCCTGCGGGTTGGCACGAACGTTGAAGCCGATGACGAGCGCGCCGGTCGAGGCCGCAAGTGTCGTGTCTGATTCATTCACCGCGCCAACGGCGGAGTGAAGGACACGCACCTCAAGTTCTTCGTTGTCTTCGACCAGCTTGGTCAGGCTAGCGCCAATTGCTTCGACAGACCCTTGCACATCGCCCTTGATAATGACGGGCATAGCCTTGACCTCGCCCTTCTGGGCTTGGGCAAACATCTGCTCCAGCGTGCCGCGGCCACCGGCAACCTGTGCCGCCTCGCGCTTCTTGCGATCGCGATACTCGCTGATTTCCCGCGCCCGTGCCTCATCCGCAACGACGACAAAATCATCACCGGCCAATGGCGTGCCCTGAAGGCCTAAGACTTCCACGGGGAAGGACGGACCCGCCTCGGAAACCTGACGGCCGTGATCGTCGATCAACGCTCTCACACGGCCCCATTCCGAACCGGTCACGAAGATATCGCCGACCCGAAGCGTGCCGCGCTGCACCAGAACCGTGGCGACCGAACCGCGCCCGCGTTCCAGTTTCGCTTCGATCACCGATCCTTCGGCTGGACGTTCGGGGTTGGCGGTCAGCTCCAGCACCTCGGCCTGCAGGCCGATTGCTTCGCGCAGATCGTCCAGCCCCTTGCCAGTTTTGGCGGACACTTCGACGTCTTGGACGTCACCGCCGAGCGCTTCGACCACGATCTCGTGCTGAAGCAGGGCCTCGCGCACCCGTTGGGGGTTTGCATCAGGCAGATCGACCTTGTTGATGGCGACGATGATTGGCACGTCAGCTGCCTTGGCGTGCCGAATGGCCTCGACAGTCTGCGGCATCACCGCATCATCTGCCGCGACCACCAAAACTACGATATCGGTCGTGTTCGCGCCCCTAGCCCGCATCGATGTAAAGGCTTCGTGTCCAGGCGTATCGATAAAGGTGATTGCCCCGCCATCATCCAGCGGAACCTGATAAGCGCCGATATGCTGGGTGATGCCGCCGGCCTCGCCGCTGACGACATTGGTTTTGCGCATCGCGTCCAGCAGCGAGGTCTTGCCGTGATCGACATGGCCCATAATTGTCACGACCGGTGGACGCGTTAGCAGATCGCCGGTTTCGTCCTCTTGGCCGCGCATGCCGATTTCAACGTCGGACTCGGAAACACGGCTGCTGCGGTGGCCGAATTCCTCAACCACCAATTCCGCTGTATCTGCGTCGATAGACTGGTTGATCGTGGCCATAACGCCCATGCGCATCATGGTCTTGATCACGTCCGCGCCGCGCTCTGCCATGCGGTTGGCCAGTTCCTGAACGGTGATAACCTCAGGAATAACAACGTCCCGAATGATCTTTTCCTTCGGCTGGTCGTCCTGGATGGCGCGTTGCTTTTCCTGTCGCCGCCGTTGCGACGCCAAGCTGCGCGACCGGCCCCCATCCTGATTCAGGGCCTGGGTCACGGTCATCTTGCCGCCGCCGCGACGTCTCGGCTCGTTGCGGCCACGTCCAGGCGGTGGGCGCCGGTCGTTGCGAGGCGCCGACCGCCGACCGCGATCGTCTTCTTCCTCTGTGCCGGCGACTTTTGCTGCGGCGGCTTGGCCCGATCTTTCGCCGACAGCCCGTCGCCGCTCTTCCTCAGCCTGACGGCGGGCTTCTTCCTCGCGGCGTTGGCGCTCGATCTCCTCGGCTTTGGCAGCCTCTTGTTCCTTGCGCTGCTGTTCTTCGGCTTCGATGCGCTTCAACTCGTCCAGCTCGCGCTGACGCAGTTCCTCGGCGCTAAGCGGGGCTTTTGCGACCGGTTCAGCTGCCTCGGGGGCGGCCTCCGGTTCGGCGACTTCCGCTTCGGCCGGTTCGGGCTCGGCGACAGGTTCTGGCTGACGCGCCTGCTCCTCACGGTTTATTCGCAAGACACGCGCGCGTGCCTCGCGTTCGGCCTCCGTCAGGGTGCGCCCGGCGCTGCCCTTCTGGCCGCGTCCGCCGGCGCCTTCGGCCGCACGGCGAGCGGCAGCGCCACCGTCCGCCAGTTCGGTGTTCGTGCCGCGATCCATGACCCGCTTGCGCTTGACCTCAACCTGAACGGTCTTCGACCGGCCATGAGAGAAGCTCTGGCGCACCTGTGCGCCATCGGCTGTCTTATTCAAGCTCAGCTTGCCGCGACCGCCCAGGCTCAGCGTCTTGCGATCCTGTTCTTTTTGATCCGTCATCTTCCGCGTCGCTTTCGCCCACTATCCGTCCCGGCCGTCGAGCCCTTCCCGACAGCCACAAAATCCTGCAATCGCCGCGCTTCCGCCGACAGCTTGTCTGCCAAGCCGCCAGCACGGAGCGCAGCATGTACCACATGGTCTCGCCCAAAGGCAGCCCCCAGAGTGCCAGCATCGGCGAAGGCTGCAATGCGCGGCGCGGGACCCCCGTCACTCGCCACACCGTCGGCAAGACGGCGCAGTTTTGTTCGCCCGTCGTCGGCGCCGTCGTCGGCTTCAACCAAAACGGCCACGCGACCTTGTTGTAGCCAGGCACGCACCTTCTCGAACCCGGCAACCGCATCGCCGGCACGCCGGGCCAAGCCGAGTAGGTCGACACAGCGCCGGCGCAATTGGCGCTCGATCCTTTCTGCCAGACCCTCAGGCACGGTCACGCCTTGTCGGGCCGCCTTTGCGAATAACCCTTTGGCGATCGCCTTGTCCAACACATCGCGCCTCGGCAACAGGTAAAGTCCGCGGCCCGGCAGTTTCGCGGCCAGATCGGGGGTCAAATCCCCGTTCGGCGAAACGACGAAGCGCAGCAAGGCGTGTTTGGGCAATGTCACACGCGTGGCCAAACACCGGCGCACCGGCTCGCCAGAGCGCTCTGGCAATTCCGCCGGATCAACGCCGGTTGCAGCGGCATCCGCCGGTTCACCTTGTTCAGCCACCAATGTCATCGTGCCCGTCAAGTGCCCTTCCCGTCGTTCTCAGCCCATCAGACTTGCGCCGTCTCAGGTTCGGCTTCCTCGGTCTCCGCTTCGGCCTCGGCTTGGGCTTCGGCCATGGCCGCCAGCTCTTCCTCCGTTACCCAACCGGCCGAGACCCTGGCCGACATGATTAGGTGGTTGGCTTCTTCTTCGGTAATGACGTCCGCGCCGAGCAGTTCGACCAGTTCGTCACCGGCCAGACCGGCAAAATCTTCGAGCGACTTCACGTCATCCTCGCCGAGTTTCACCAGCAATTGCGGACTGAAGACCTCGATCGCAGCTAGATCGTCGGTGACGCCTAACTCTTTGTATCGCTCGGTCGCCAACCGGTTCTGTTCGTCGACAAAGGCTTGTGCCCGGCGCTGCAGTTCTTCGCCGATATCCTCGTCGAATCCCTCGATTGTGGTCAGTTCGCTAAGCTCGATGTAAGCGACTTCTTCGACCGTCGAGAAACCCTCGGCGACCAGCAGGTGGGCGATGACGTCGTCGACATCGAGCGCCTCCATGAACAGCTCGCTGCGCTGGCGCATCTCTTCGGTGCGCCGCTCGGATTCCTCCGCTTCGGTCATGATGTCGATGTCCCAGCCGGTCAACATCGAGGCGAGGCGGACATTTTGGCCCCGCCGGCCGATCGCCAGGGACAGCTGATCGTCCGGCACCACCACCTCGATGCGGTGCTGATCGTCATCCATAACCACCTTGGTCACCTCGGCAGGCGCCAAGGCGTTCACAACGAAAGTCGCGGTGTCGTGGGACCACGGAATGATGTCGATCTTTTCGCCCTGTAGCTCGCCGACCACGGCTTGAACGCGGCTGCCGCGCATGCCGACGCAGGCGCCGACCGGATCGATCGAACCGTCATGGCTAATCACGCCGATCTTCGCCCGGCTGCCCGGGTCACGCGCGACCGCCTTGATCTCAATGATGCCGTCATAGATCTCCGGCACTTCCATGGCGAACAGTTTGGCCATGAATTGCGGATGCGTGCGCGACAGGAAGATCTGCGGCCCGCGCACTTCCTGGCGCACGTCGTAGATGTAGGCGCGAACCCGGTCGCCGATCTTGTAGTGCTCGCGCGGCAACAATTCGTCGCGCCGGATGATCGCCTCGGCTCGGCCGAGATCGACATTGACGTTGCCGTACTCGGCGCGCTTGACCAGACCGTTGACGATTTCGCCGACTCGGTCCTTGTATTCCTCATATTGCCGCTTGCGTTCGGCGTCTCGTACGCGCTGCACGATGACTTGCTTGGCCGTTTGGGCGGCGATGCGGCCGAAATCGATCGGCGGCAGATCGTCGCTCAAGAACGCGCCAACGGCTGCTTGCGGGTCTTTTCTCTGGGCCTTGGTAAGGGGGATCTGGGTTGCCTCATTTTCGATGGTGGCCTCGTCCTCGACGACTTCGAGAAACCGCTTCAACTCGATCTCGCCCGTCTTGCGGTTGATGTGGGCACGAATGTCGTGCTCCAGCCCGTACTTCGACCGGCCCGCCTTCTGGATCGCCTGTTCCATGGCCTCGAGAACTTCGTCGCGCTCGATCAGCTTTTCACGGGCGACCGCGTCGGCAACGTGCAGCAATTCCATCGTTTCTTTCCCGTCTCCTGAAAAACGTTCTCTGGTATCTCGTTCAGCCCCGCCCGCCACTGGCGGCGATCAGGGCGTCGGTCAGCACAAGTTTGGCTTTGGCGATTTCGTCAAACGGGATCGCTACCGGCTCTTCTTCTCCCTCCGGCACGATCATGACCTGGCTGCCTTCGTGGCCCGCCAAGGTGCCACGAAACCGACGGCGGCCATCGACCAACGTGCTGGCCTCGACCTTGGCCTCAAAGCCCGAAAATCGCTCGAAATCGGCCAGGCGGGTCAACGGCCGGTCGATGCCCGGCGAAGACACTTCCAAGTTATACGCCGCATCGATCGGGTCCTCGACGTCTAGTAGGGCCGAGACCATGCGGCTGATTTCGGCGCAATGATCGACCGTCATCTCGCCGCGATCGGCCCTTTCGGCCATGATCTGCAAGGTCGGCCGGCCGCCGCCCGTCAATTGGACGCGCACCAATTCGTAGCCCATCGCCTCAAGCGAGGGTTCGACGATTGCTGTGACCTTGTCCTTGGCGCTCACCGCCTACCATCCCGCCCGGTTTCGCCCGAGGGCCTTCGCCGAGAGTCCCTAATCCAGAAAAACAAAAAGGCGGGCCGCGAGGCCCACCCCATACTCAACGACCCTATCAAAGGTCGGTATCGGATGTGTTGGCGGCAATATAGTCAGTCGGGCGCCAAACACAAGGGAATTACGGCTTGCCCGTTCCATTCGCGATGCGGCGAAATCGCATGAACACAGGCGGACCGTGCAGCCGCTTCGCTTCATAGCGGGTCGGTGGCCAGTCGTCCGGGCGCACACGCCAATCGCTTGCACTTTCCGCTAGCCAGTCAAAATGCCCGTTGCGGCGGATATGAAACAACATCCATTCGACCAGGGGAGCGTCGTCGCTCGCGATGCGAAGTTCTGCGCCGGGGGAGAGGATGCGGGCGAGTTCGGCGACCGATTGCGGCTGGATAAAGCGACGGCGGTGGTGCCTCGTCTTCGGCCAGGGGTCGGGAAAAAGGAGGAAGCAGCGATCGACCGAGCCGGCGTGGAGGGCGCGAAGGAGAGCATTCGCATCATCCGGGAAGACGCGAACATTCTCCAGCTCTTCAGCTTCGACGGCGGCCAGCAGGCTGGAGATGCCGTTGACGTAGGGCTCGCAGCCGACAAAGCCGGTTTTCGGGTTGTGTCGGGCCAAGGCGAGAAGATGTTCTCCGGCACCAAATCCGATCTCGAGCCACAGCCTGTCGATTGGCGCTTGAAAAAGGGCCCGCCAGTCGATTGCCTTGCCGTCGGCCGGTAGAGTGACCGACAGGCGGGGTAGAACGGTTTCGATCAGCCGTGCGCGTCCGGCACGCAACTTGCGGCCTTGGCGCCGGCCGTAGAAGGTTCGCTTCGGGCGGCTGTCTTCCGCCATTGGCGTTCGCTTAAGCGAATGTCGAACGCAGATCGTCGACCAGGTCGGTTCTTTCCCAGGAAAAACCCCCATCGGGGTCCGGCGCGCGGCCGAAATGTCCGTACGCTGCCGTACGCGCATAGATCGGCTTGTTTAGGCCGAGATGGGTACGGATACCTCGCGGTGTCAGGTTGACCAGCTCACGTAGGGTTTTCGAGAGTTTCTCGGTATCGATTTCGCTAGTGCCATGGGTATCGATATAGACCGACAAGGGGTGCGACACGCCGATAGCGTAGCTGAGCTGGATGGTGCATTTGTCGGCAAGGCCGGCGGCGACTACATTCTTGGCCAAGTAGCGGGCGGCATAGGCGGCTGACCGGTCAACCTTGGTCGGGTCCTTGCCCGAAAAAGCCCCGCCGCCATGAGGTGCGGCGCCACCATAGGTATCGACAATAATCTTTCGGCCGGTGAGCCCAGCGTCGCCGTCAGGGCCCCCGATTACGAAACGACCCGTCGGATTCACATAGAAGTCGTCCTCGGGGCACATCCATCCGTCCGGCAGAACGTTCAGAACGTGAGGGCGCACGATTTCCCGGACGCGATCCTGATCCACCGCCTCGTCATGCTGTGTTGAGACGACGATCGAGGTGGCCCGTACGGGCTTGCCGTTCTCATATTGCAACGTCACCTGGCCCTTGGTGTCGGGACCTAGATGCGGCTCGGCACCGGAGTGCCGGGCCTCGGCCAGGCTCTTCAGGATTTGGTGAGAAAGATAGATCGGCGCCGGCATCAGGACGTCGGTTTCCCGGCAGGCATATCCAAACATGATGCCCTGGTCGCCGGCGCCCTCATCCTTGTTTCCGTCAGCGTCCACGCCCTTGGCGATGTCGGCGGACTGGTGGTGGACGTAGACGGAGACCTCGGCGTCGCGCCAATGAAACCCGTCCTGCTCGTAGCCGATATCCTTGACCGCCGCGCGGGCAACCTTCTCAAGGATATCGGCATTGATGTGGTCGGGTCCGCGAACTTCGCCGGCCAGCACGATCCGGTTTGTGGTTGTCAGCGTCTCGACGGCGACCCGCGCTTCGGGGTCTGCGTTTAGATAGGTATCCACAATGGCGTCGGAGATGCGATCGCAGACCTTGTCGGGATGACCTTCTGAGACGCTTTCGCTGGTAAAGAGATAGGACCGATTAGACACGGGGCGAACGAGACCTCTTAGAAACGGGTTAGCGGCGGGCCAAAAGAAGATCGGCCGCACGCCGTTTTATGCGTGCGGCCGGTGATCGGCGGTTGTGACAAGCCTTGCTTCGAAGGTCAAGAACGAAGCAGACCAGTCTGGGCCGCTTTGTTCAGGCCAAGATCGGCCTCAGGGGCTTCTTAGTGTGACAGAGCCTCACTGAAGGCCCAGATCGTCACCTTCTTCTTCGTCGCCCCGCGAGATCGTGCGGGCAAGATCGTAGATACGACGGCGTACGGCCGGATCGTTGATCGTATAGTAAGCACGAACAAGCTCCAAAGTCTCGCGGCGGCCCATCAGGTCGTCATCGAAGGCCGAGCCGCTGCTGTCAAATGTTGCAAGCGCTTCCGCCTGGCTTTCCGCATCCAGCCCATCAAAGAAATACGAGATCGGCACGCCAAGCGCGGCGGAAAGATCCCAAAGACGGCTGGCGCTAACGCGGTTCGTACCGCGCTCATATTTTTGAACCTGCTGAAAGGTCAAGCCAATGGCGTCGCCGAGTCTTTCCTGACTGTACCCGAGTAGCGCGCGGCGCGCGCGAACCTGCATTCCGACATGCTTGTCGACAGGGTTGGGGGTGTCGCCGATGGGAGGCCGCCCAACCCGCCGTCGCGGCCGTCGGGTCGCAGTCGTGTCGGGGGCGACGGAATTGGGGGTATGTTCTGTCGAGGGCACTGTAGGTTCCACCAGATGATGTTGAGACACCCGGAACATACGTATGTATGCAACGACAATCCAGTCCAATCTTTCAATTTGGCGGCGATTTGTCAGAAAAATGTCGCCTATTTATGCCAGCAGTAAAAGCGGCGGCGAGCAGTGCAATCATAATGATAAGATAACTCAAGTCGCCCATTCGCGAATAAGGCGTGGCCGGTAGAGCCGACGGTAGTGAAACGTCCAAAACACCGCGTTCATTGACATTGAGCCGTGACTGAATCCGCCCATATGAATCGGTCGTACCCGAAATTCCAGTGCCGGCAACCCTGATCAGAGGCAAGCCTTCCTCGACCGCACGCGCCCGGGCGATGGCAAAATGCTGGTGCGGTCCGGCAGTTTGCCCGAACCAGGCATCGTTGGTAATGTTCAGCAACCAGTCGGGCCGCTCGTCGGAGGCCGCGACGTTGCCTGGGAAGATCGCCTCATAGCAAATCATCGGGCTGACCGGGGGTAGGCCAGGGATGGATAGAGTCTGCGGCCCATCGCCGAACGAGTAGTCGAAGCTGCGGCCGGCGATGGCTTGCAGCGAGAGCAGATCGCCAAGCGGCATGTATTCGCCGAACGGAACCAAATGATGCTTATCGTAGGTGGCGACGACATTGGACCAACTGTCGACGGCGATCATGCCATTGTAGAAATCCGGTACCTCGCCGTTCATGACCCGCCGGGGCACGCCGGTGATCACCGCGCCGCCCGGCGGTGCAATCGAGGCGATGGCGTCGCGCGCATTGTTATCTTCTTCGGCCAGATAAGGCAGGGCTGTTTCAGGCCAGATGATGTGCGTCGGTGATGGCGCGCTGGGATCGTCTCCCTGTCCGATGCTGAGGGTTAGCAGCAGCCTGAAATTGTCGGCCCAAAGATCGGGATTCATCTTGTCCAGCTGGCTGATGTTTGGCTGGACCAGGCGAAGGCGGACATCGTCCACCGTGGTGGTGACCGCATCGGAAAGCCGCATCGCGCCCCAAAGCCCGAGGCCGCCGAGCAGGATGAGACCGGCGAGCCAAGCCAGCAATCCAGTCCTACGGTAGCCGAGCGGGGTGATCCAGGCGGCCGGCAAGCAGGCAACCAGGACCGTGAGCAGGCTAAGCCCATAGACACCGAACAGGGATACGGGCTGGATCATCGCCAACCAATCGATCCAGGTGTAGCCGATCAAATGCCAGGGAAAACCCGTCAGTAAGTGACCGCGCAACCACTCCGCCGCGCTCCAAAAGACGGCAAAGGCGATGACACGGCCGACGCCGGTCAGCGGCAGGCGCCACCAAATGGCAAGGGTCAATCCGTGATAGAGCCCCATTCCCGCCGGCAGCCCGGCCGCAGTGAAGGGGATCATCCAATAAAAGGCCGGGTCGATCAGCATCGACACCGGCACCCAGTAAAGGCCGATCAGCAACAGCCCAAAGGTGAATGCCCAGCCGGCACCAAACGCGCCCCACATGGTACGAACCCCGGCCATCAGCCAGACCAGGCCGGGAAAGGCAATCAGCAGGACCGGGGCAGCACCGAGCGGCGGCATGGCAAGGGCGGCGAGCGCGCCGAGGCCCATGGCGGCAAAAAATCTCTGGCGAGGCCGCAGGCCAGCGAACCGAGCGGCAACCCTCACAAGTCCGGCCGCCGGTGCGGTCGGGTGCGAAGCGGTGGCTAGGTCCGTTTGGCTATGGGTCACTTTTGCCGGTCGATCCGTCGGGTTCGGCCGGGCGCACGCGCAGCTTCTTGATGTGGCGGGGGTCGGCCTCGACGACTTCGAATTCTAGCCCCGATTCATGGCGCAAAACCTCGCCCCGAGCCGGAATGCGCCCGGCTATGGAGAAGACGAGGCCGCCGAGCGTGTCGATATCCTCGCGGTCATCGTCATCGACAAGCGGGCCGACCTTAGATTCGAATTCGGCCAGCGGGTAGCGGGCATCGGCAAGATAGCTGCCGTCCGGTGCCTCCACGATCGCTGGTTCGACATCCATATCGTGCTCGTCCTGAATCTCGCCGACGATCTCCTCGACAAGATCCTCGATCGTGATCAGGCCGTCGATGCCACCAAATTCGTCGATCACCAAGGCCAGATGTTGGCGTTTCTGGCGCATCTCCAACAACAGGTCCAACACGGGGATAGACGGGGCGATGATCGGCACGTCGCGTACCAACTCGCTCAGCTGAAAGTCGCCACCCTTGGCGAGTTGCGCCAACACATCCTTGATGTGGACAAACCCGACCGTGTCGTCGAGCGAGTCCCGGTAGACCGGTACACGGCTGTGGGCATGCTCAATCAGCAGGCTCATGAAGTCCGGAACGCTGGTTTCTATGTCACAGGCCACAATGTCGGCCCGGGGCACCATGATGTCGTAAGCAGTGAGATCCTTGAGCCGAAGGATGTTGCCCAGCAGCATCCTCTCATGGTCGGCGGCCTCCGCCTCGGCCTCGCCATTGTCCTCGATCAGCTCTTCAATGGTTTCTCGCCAGCTGTTGTCCGGCTTACCGCGCAACGCATTGCGCAGCCAATTGCGGAACAGCCCTGCATCGGTACTGCTGGCTTGCTGGCCGTTTTGTGAGCCAGCTTGTTGGTTTGTATCCTCGGCCCCGCCGGTGCGGGGCTTGATACTGGAGGATATGTCGGCGGTCATTTGCGTGGTTTGGGGCGTGGTGAGGATCGGGACGGTCTTACAGTAGACGTCACAAAATCATGTCTCCGATCCGTAGGGGTCGGGAATGGAAAACTCAGCGAGAATGGCGGTTTCCGCGCTCTCCATCTCTCTTGCATCCTCAGTAATCTGGTGATCATAGCCCAGAAGATGAAGAACGCCATGCGTTACGAGGTGCAAAACATGATCGTGAAGCGATTTATTCTCATCCTGTGCTTCTCGCGCAACGGTTTCGAACGCGAGCAGAATGTCCCCAAGTGCCGTGGGTTGGCCGGGAAGCGGGGTTAGATCGTCACCCTCTGTCAGCGCGAATGACAGAACGTTGGTCGGCTTGTCCTTGCCGCGATAGTCCCGGTTGTAGGTCCTCACTGTTTCGTCGCTGGTTAGAATCACCGACAGCTCCACGAGACCGTCAAGGGTGCCTGCTGCTTCCAGGGCCCGGCGCACGAGAGAAGGTAGCGGATCCAGCACATCCTCGGGCCAGCGCGGATCATCCCGCTCGACCACCAAATCAAGCTCTATCGACATGGGCCTTACTTAAGGGACAGTTCGCCCTGGCGGTCGCGCTCAAAAGCGTCGTAGGCCTGAACTACTTTCGTCACCATGGGGTGGCGAACGACATCTTTGTCGCTGAAACGGACAAAGCGCACCCGCGGAATATTCTTGAGGACCTCAACGGCTTCGAGAAGGCCGGAGGTTACACCGCGCGGCAAATCGATCTGGCTGGGATCCCCCGTGATCACCATGCGGCCATTCTCGCCCATGCGGGTTAAAAACATCTTCATTTGGGTCTGGGTTGTATTCTGCGCCTCATCCAAGATGATGGCCGAATTTGCTAGGGTACGGCCGCGCATGAAGGCGAGGGGGGCGACCTCGATGACGCCGGTTTCCAGGTGGCGAACGACTTGCTCGGCCGGCAGCATGTCGTAAAGCGCGTCGTAAAGCGGGCGCAGATAGGGGTCGATTTTTTCCTTCAGATCTCCCGGCAAGAAGCCAAGCCGCTCGCCGGCCTCAACCGCCGGCCGCGTCAGGATAATTCGGTCGACTTGCCCTGAAACAAGGAAGGCCACGGCTTGCGCGACCGCAAGGTACGTCTTTCCGGTACCGGCCGGACCCAGGCCGAATACCAGCTCATACTCACTGAGAGCGGTTATGTAGTCCGCCTGGGTCGGTGTGCGCGGCTGGATGGCCTTGCGTTTGGTTCTGATTCCGGCGCTCGGCGCGTTCATCCGCTCCGACATTGTCGAGCCGCCCTGGTTCTGATTGGCCTGATCGGCGCTGAAGCGGATTGCGGCGTCCACCTCCGGCGGTCCGATCGACTGGCCGCGCTCGAGCCTGTCCCATAGCGCGGACAAAACCAGCTCGGCCCGTCTGGTCGCTTCCTGCGGGCCGGTAACGGTGATGCGGTTGCCGCGCGAGGCCAGGGACACGCCCAGCATGTGCTCAATTCGAGTCAGATGGGTGTCATGCTCGCCATAGAGCAACGGCACCAGCGAATTGTCTTCGAAATCGAGGTCGATTTTGCGCTTGGCGACCGTCAAGCAATCGCCTCCAGCGTGCGCGTGTGTTCGTCGAGCACTGTGGTTGTTACGACCGGGGTACCGGTCAGGCTGTTGGCGAAGGCATCGGCGATATGCACATCCACGATGTTACCATAGAGCCTGTCGTTCGCCTCAACAAAAACAGACTGCATGGTCGGGCTACGCCCTTGCAATTGGCCAGCACGCTTGCCGCGTCGCTCGAACAGGACCGGCACGGTTTTGTCGACCGACGCGCGATTAAACGCGGCCTGCTGCGCATTCAGAAGTTCTTGCAGCATGGCCAGCCGCTCGGTCTTTGCCTCCTCGGGCACCTGGTCGTCGAGCGTCGCGGCCGGTGTGCCGGGGCGGGCGCTGAACTTGAAGCTGTAGGCTTGGGCATAGCCAACATCCGTCACCAGCCTCAGAGTTTCAGCAAAATCGCGGTCGGTCTCGCCGGGAAACCCGACGATGAAATCGGACGACAAAGCCAGATCGGACCGCGCATACCTCAAACGATCGACGACATTGCGGTAGTCGGCCTGGGTATGTTTGCGGTTCATGGCCGCCAAAATACGGTCGGAGCCCGATTGGACCGGCAGATGTAGGAAAGGCATGAGCGCGGGGACAGCGCCATGGGCAGCGATCAGGGCTTCGTCCATGTCGCGCGGATGGCTGGTCGTATAGCGTATACGGTCCAGTCCCTCGATCTCGGCCATGGCTTCGATCAGGCGGCCGAGCCCCCAATCGGTGCCGTCCGGCCCCTCACCGTGGAAGGCGTTGACATTTTGGCCCAGCAAGGTGATTTCGCGCGCGCCTTGGCGGACCAGCCGCACTGCCTCAGCCAGAATACCATCCGCCGTGCGAGAAAATTCAGCGCCCCTGGTGTAAGGCACGACGCAGAAGGTGCAGAACTTGTCGCAACCTTCCTGGATCGAAAGAAAGGCGCTTGGTCCCGTAGCGGCGCTTTCCTCTGGCAGGAAGTCGAACTTCTCCTCGACGGGAAAGTCGGTGTTGCAAATGCGCTCGCCTGCAGCGCGGCTGGCGCGGGCCACCATTTCGGGCAGTTGGTGATAGGTTTGGGGACCGAAAACCATGTCGACGGCGGGCGCGCGGCGCAAGATCTCCTCACCCTCGGCCTGGGCGACGCAGCCGGCCACTGCAACGATCATCCGGCTGCCGTCGGCGGCCCTTGCGTCTTTCGCCTGACGCAACCGTCCCAATTCGGAGAAAACCTTTTCCGTCGCTTTCTCGCGAATATGGCAGGTGTTCAAGATCACCATATCGGCGCCATCGACCTCGGATACCGGCTGGTAGCCAAGCGGCGCCAGCACATCCGCCATGCGGGTGCTGTCATAGACATTCATCTGGCAGCCCCAAGTCTTGATAAAGAGCTTTTTGGGCTGCGACGAAGCTGGAGGCACTGAACTCAACCGAGGCTCCTGACCGCGGGCTTTGTGTGATTGCGCGACCTCAAACCGCACTTGGCCGCAAAAATCAATCGATTTCGACTCATAAGGCGACGGTCATGCCGGGGCAGGCTGGTCGGTTGTTGTTGCATCGGCCGTTTGTGTCGCGGCGGATTGACCGCCTGGTCGGGGAAGGTTCCGACCGGCATTGGCGGCCGATAAGCCCAGCGAGATCTTCTGCCAACACGCGTTGGCCAACGCCTTACGAGACCCAATATCGCGCACCGTCATGGGGGCGTGGAATTGAACCTGCACACGCAGCTTTCCGACGCCGGCCAGTTCCCAAAGGTGGCTGGGCAGCTCCATATCGCCATACCAGGCGTAAATCGGACGCAGCCAGCGGCCTAAGGGAATGCCGTCAAGATGGGTGCAGCTGATTGTAATAGGTTGAACTGTCAACGGCTTGTCGTCGATCTCCATCGAGGCGACCGCGAAAAGTGCGCTCTTAAAGGGCAGCGTTCGATTGCCGTCGCTGGAGGTTCCTTCGGGAAACAGGATCAGGTTGTCGCCGTCGCGCAAGCGATCGATCATGCTGTCACGCTGCTTGGCAGATGACGAGCGCTTGCCGCGATTGACGAAAACGGTGCGCTGGAGCCGGGCCAGTGTACCGAAGCCGGGCCAGGTGCCGACCTCCGTTTTGGCCACAAAGCTGCCCTCGATCAGGCTGCCCAGGACCGGAATATCCATGTAGGAAACATGGTTGCTGACGAACAAGGTCGGCTGTTCGCGGCTAATGCGGCCGCGCACCTTGACATCGATGCCCATCATCCGGGTCGAAATGCGGTGATACCGCCTGGGGATTTTTTTTACGAACGAAGAGTGTGGCCGAAACTTAACCAGCAACGCTTGAGGCACCACTAAAAGCAAGGTCCACAAAACGAACAGGCAGAGACGATAAATGGCCCGGATCGGCGAATGCATGGTGCTTGAGCTGACGCGCGATTGGTCGTCCGCACAAAGGCCCTAGGGCGAGGTGTGGACCAAGACCGGCCGCCGCTCCCGTCGTTCGTAGTGGCGGTAGTACTTTTCCGTGATCAAGTCTGTCTTCACCACCACGCAAACATCCACGGTGTTGAATTGATGGTCGATAACCGCCCCGTCGCCGACAAACCCACCAAGTCGCAGATAGCCCTTAACCAGCGGCGCCAGCGAAGCCAGGCCATCCTTTGGCGTGAAGCTGTCCGGCTCAAGTAAGTTCATTTCGTTAAACAGCGACGGCAAGGCCACCGGTCGTAGAGCCGGCGGGGCCAGATGATAGTGATAGAGGTAGGATAGCGGCAGGGCGACTTCTTGCGGGTCGGTGCCCGGCAGACTGGCGCAGCCGAACATCAGTTCGACGTCATTTTGAAAAATGTAAGCCGCGATACCGCGCCAAAGCAGCTGCATGGTCTGGCCGGTACGATAATCGGCATCCACGCAAGACCGGCCAAGCTCCAAGATTTCGCCCTTATAGGCCAAAACGCGGGAGATATCGTACTCTGCGGAGGAGTAAAACCGGCCCATCAGGTCCGCCGCATCCCGGCGAATCAGTCGATAGGTGCCGATGACACCGTCCTCGCCCCCGCCTTTGGCGTTGTCGATGACCAACAGATGGTCGGCGACATCGTCATAATCGTCGAAATCGCGCCCCGACCGGGCCATGGCCTCGCTGGGCTGGGCCTGGCGTTCCCGATAAAAGACGTCGTAGCGAAGGCGTTGCGCGGCGGCGATTTCCGACGGAGTCTCGGCCAGCCGCACTTCCATGCTGCCAAACCGTAGGCACCAGCCGTAGTCGCTTACCGAATACATTTCGGCCATATTGTCGGGTCCCTGCGTTCCCACACCATTTCGCCGGAAGCCGGCAAACAGCACCGCCGGTCACCGGTACAACCGCTTGCCATCGCGATCGTTTCAGCCCCTCAAACGCCCTCGCTCGTGGCGGTCAAAGGGCTGATTTGCAGCACCATTATGGCAGAGGGAATCCGCCCGCGCCACAGCAAGCGGATCGCCACATACGCAATCCCGCACTACACCGTTGAAACGCCCGGCAAAATTGGCGGAAATTTACTTTGAAGCGCGACGACCGCGGGTGCCTAGGCCAATCTGCTTTGCCAAACGGCTGCGCTGCTTGGCGTAGTTGGGGGCAACCATCGGATAGTCGGCCGGCAGGCCCCAGCGCTCCCGATAGTCTTCTGGGGTCATGTCGTAGGCCGTCTTGAGATGCCGCTTAAGCATCTTCAGCTTTTTGCCGTCCTCCAGACAAACAATATAGTCCGGCGTCACCGATTTCTTGACCGAAACGGCTGGGGTCGGGCGATCTTGCGCGGGATCCGGCTCGCGGCCAACCGTGGACAATGTCTTGTAGACATTGTCAATTAGTTGGGGCAATTCGGACATTGCGACATTATTGTGGCCAACATGAGCCGCGACAATTTCCGCCGTTAGAGACAGCAACTCCGTAGGATCGACTTCGTTATTCATGGTTTAGCTTCCGTAAAATATCAGTTAACGATTTATAATTAGAGGCATGCTTTTCAGCAATGAGAATATTTAGGGTTTATGTCGTTTTTCAACCCAATTGGTCGAATATTTTCGTTTAGAAGTCGGCAACGCGTGTGAATTTCAATAAATCACAATTGTAATCGATTTTCAGAACGAATCTGGATGTTATTTGTAATAAATTGGCATCATCGTAACTCACCAGTTACACTATGTTGAGCCGCATGACGATCGCATCTTCTACACAGCTCTTGGATCTATAATAGTTGCGGCGATGCCCGACCGGCCTGAACCCGACGGTCTCGTACGTGTGGCGGGCAGCGACGTTCGACTTAGCGACCTCGAGAAAAAGACGGGATAGGTGATGCGCCGCACAGTATGCGGTCAAGGCGGATAAAAGCGCCCGTCCGACGCCCTTGCGTCGCTCCGACGGCAGCACGCCAATTGCAAGAATCTCCGCTTCGTCGGCAGCCTCCCGAATCAGGGCGAGCCCGACCGGCCGCTCGCCGACTGCGGCAATCCAGCCATGACCACCCGGGCTGGAAAGCAGACTAGCGATGGTCGCTGCGGACCAAGCTGGCGAGAGACACTCGGCGTACAATGCCGCCAGAAGTTCGCTGGCCTCTGGACCGACGACACGGACCTCAGTGTCACTTGCCGTCATTTCCAGGAACCGTCGATGCCGAGCTGCGATTCGGAAGTTTCACATCGGGCGGCCGCAAATATGCCGGTGGCGGTGGGTCTGTTTGCGCAGATTTGCTGTCGGCGATGGCTAGTCGGCATACGACCGACGGGTCGATAGAGCCAGTCGCCTCTAGCGACAAGAAAGGCCAATCGAGCATGGCGGCTATTATAGCAGCGCCGTCGCCAGCGAGATGAACAGGGCGCCCGACTAGGGCCGCAATGATGGCGTCGGGCTGCTGCCAGTCGGGTGGGCCATTGGCTGATCCGGAACCATCGAACGTCTGAACGAATGGTTCCTTGCGACGGCTATCGATGACGACGGTTCTTTTCGCGCCGTCTTCAATGGGCGTGCACATGGCGGCAACCGCACAAAGGCTGGATACACCGACGATGCCGGCCCCGGTTGCCAAGGCCAGACCGCCTGCCGCTGCCAAACCGACACGAAGACCGGTAAAAGCGCCGGGACCGATCGTAACGCCGATGAGATCGATTGAAGATGCCGTAAGTTCGGCCTTGTCGAGCACCCGCTCGATCATTGGCGGCAGGTGCTGGCCATGGCCGTGGCGCAGTACCAGGGATTCTTGAGCGACGGTTTCGTGATCGCGGGCGATCGCGACCGAGCAAGCGCCGCCGCCGGTGTCGATCCCCAAAACAATCATGCCTGGTTCTCGCTGTCCTCGACCGGCCGTAATGCGATCGGGGTCGGCGGCCCGCCGACGCGTCACATCATCGCGCGGACTTCGACGACCTCAGGGATGTAGTGCCGTAGCATGTTTTCGATGCCTGCCTTCAGCGTCAATGTCGAACTGGGGCATCCAGCGCAGGCGCCTTGCAAATGCAGGTAGACAACGCCGGCATCGAATCCCTCGAAAACGATATCGCCGCCATCCTGTGCGACAGCCGGGCGGACACGGGTGTCGATCAGTTCCTTGATCTGGGCCACAACCTCGTCGTCATCCTCCGACGCGGTCGAGGCGGCGGTTCCCGCGGCGACCGCCATCACCGGACGTCCGGAGGTGAAATGCTCCATAATCACGCCCAGAATGGAGGGCTTGAGCAGGTACCAGTCTCGGTCTTCGTCCTTGGTGATGGTCAAGAAGTCTGCGCCGAAGAACACACCGTCCACACCGTCAATCTCGAATAGCCTTTGGGCCAGGGGCGACACATCGGCATCTTCGGGCGTCGGAAAATAGGCGCTGCCGCTGCCGAGCACATCGCGTCCCGGCAGAAACTTCAATGTCGCCGGGTTGGGGGTCTGCTCGGTCTGGATGAACATGTCTGATCCTCAATCTGCCGTCGGCCTGGTTGCCGCAACTTGGCCTATTCGAAGTTTAATGGTGGGAGACAAGTGGTCGGGCGATTGCTCTAGATCAAGTACCTGCCCCACCCAAGTCACTTGATCATGACAGCTTGTCTATCTCTTCGTCCGCCAGGGACCCCGGTACGACGGTGACCGGAATGTGTAGCCGGCTGACGCCCTTGGTCATCAAGTATTGGATCAGTGGGCCGGGCCCTTCGGATTGGGTGGAGGCTCCGAGTACCAGAATAGACAGGTTGGGTTCTTCGTCGATCAGCGTCAGCAGCTCCTCGCGGACAGTTCCTTCACGCAGGAATATGATCGGTAGCTGCCCGGTAGACTCGTTCACCTCTGCGGCGATGCGATCCATGAGGGCTTCGGCCTCTTCGCGCAGCTCGGTGCGCATCACCTCTTCGACTGACATCCAATGCTGGAAGTCAACCGGCTCTATGACGTGCAGCAAGGCAACACGTCCACCGGTGTGTTCCGCGCGCCGACAGGCAAAGCGAAGGGCTGCTCGCCATTCGTCAGTTTCATCAACGACGACGAGGAAAACCCGGGTGATAGACGCATCGGCCTGCGCCTGTTCCAGCCTGTCGTTATCGGTGTCACGGTCTGCCATGAGGGCAACTCTACACGATTTAGCGCTATCGCGGCGAACGGAACACGATGCTGGCCAACCAGCCGAAGAAAACGGCCATGGCGATCGCGAGCAATCCGTAGGCCGCTGCGTTCCGGCGGGAAAAATCAAAAATGTTAGCGCCTAAACCGATTTTCGAGACGACAAGCGGGGACGTCTGTGCCGTCACGATGTCACCGTCGCGTATCAAATAGACGCTGACCGTATATTGGCCGGTCGGCACATTGGTCGGGAACTCGATCGTGGCTCGAAACAGATTCGGCCCCAAAAACGTCACGACCCCAAGGTCGTCGACGTAAAGATCGTCGTGCTGGAAATTTCTGATTAAGGCCTCTCTAAACATATCGATGGTGGCTTCCTCGCTCAACGAGCCACCGTCGGGAGAAGCTATTCGCGGGATATTGCCTCGCACGGGAAAGTTAAGGTAGTTCAAGCCAATCCCATGGCGGGTGAGCACCGACGGTCGTGCGACATTATCTAACGGGCGATTGGCGGCCACGCTGTAGTAGCTCGGGACCTGCTCGAACGTCAGCGACGCGGAGTTAATCCAGACACCAGCAACACGGTCCTTCTGGCGCACGGTGACGGGTTCGGACGGACCGCGCACGATAACTGCAATGTCCCCCTCTCCCTCTATGGACCCAAATAGGGTGACGGCTGTACCGGTAAATTCGGTGGTGATCGCGATTAAGTGGTGGGACAGATCCGCGACCACTTCCTGCGCCGATGCGCCGCGCGAAACCGCCGCACCGCCAAGCAGCAACAGACCGATGACGGTGGTGACCCGGCCCATCACCGTCCGCCGACCAATTGCGCCACCGAAATGGAGAAACGCTCCTCAGGTGTTGCGACGAGATCCCAAGCCAATGAGATACAGACGACCATCACCATGGCGGCCAAAAGCGCGCGCGCCTGATCACCCCGTAGAACACCGGACGCCCTGGTGCCCCATTGAGCGCCGATAACACCCCCGGCAAGCAGCATCAACGCCAAAACAACGTCGACCGTGTGGTTTTGGGTCGCCTGCAGAAAGGTAGCGATCGCAGTCGTGAAGATGATCTGGAACAAGGAGGTGCCGGCAACGGCCATGGCCGGCATGCCCAGTAAATAGATCATGGCGGGCACCAGGAAAAAGCCGCCACCGATGCCCATGATGGCAACCAGTAGGCCGCCGATGAAGCCGATTCCGCAGGGCAACAATGCCGAGATATAGAGCCGCGATTTTGGAAATCGCATCTTAAGAGGCAAGCCATGCAAAACGTTGTGTTTGTGCAGCTTGCGCCGGGCCGCGGGGCCACCTCGCCGCCGCTGCCTCATGGCTCTGAGAGATTCCGTCAGCATCAAGACGGCGATCAGGCCCAAAAACAACACGTAGCTGAGCGAGATGACGAGATCGATTTGGCCAAGTCGCTGAAGAAGGCCAAAGATGTAAACGCCCAAAATCGTGCCGACCGTGCTGCCGGCCATCATCACGACGCCCATCTTGACGTCGACGTTCCCCCGTTTCCAGTGGGCTAAGACGCCCGACACGCTGGCAGCGACCAGCTGATTGGCCTGGGTTCCGACGGCGACGGAGGGCGGGACCCCGATAAAGATCAGCAGGGGTGTCATCAAAAACCCACCGCCGACGCCGAACATGCCGGACAGGAACCCGACTGCGCCACCCATCATCAGGATAAGCAGTAGGTTCACCGACATTTCGGCGATGGGAAGGTAGATTTGCATCGGTACTCGGCCGAGTCGCGAGCGGAGACCTTAGCTTATACTCCTCTCAACGAGAAAAGGTAGGTCAACCAACGTGTTGAGCACATCAAATTGATGGTTTTTCGCCACCCAAGAACCAATAGGTGGCGTGACCGCCCCTAAGATTTGAGCAAGCCCATAATTTCCTTGGTTTCGGCGAGAATAGGATCGGCAATTGCACGCGCGCGGTCGGCACCGTCGCGTAGAACGGCGTCGATCTCTTCCGGCTCCTGCATCAACTCATTCAGACGATCGGCGATCGGTGCCAAAGCCTCGACCGCCGCATCGGTCAACGCCTGTTTGAAGGTTGAGAACGGGCTGCCGCCATAGGTCTCCAACACGGTTTGCGGCGTTGTCCGGGTCAACGAGGCATAGATGTTGACGAGATTGGTTGCCTCGTTTCTTCCCTCCAGTCCGGCCGGTTCGCTCGGTAGTGGTTCTGGATCGGTCCGCGCCTTGCGAAACTTGTTGGCAATGGCATCGGCGTTGTCGGTCAGGTTGATACGGCTCATGTCCGACTCTTCGCTCTTGCTCATCTTCTTCGAGCCGTCGCGCAAGGACATGATCCTCGTACCCGCACCCATGATTTGGGGCTCGGGCAAGGGGAAGAAATCAACGCCGAAGCGATGGTTAAAACTGCCGCCGATTTCGCGCATCAGCTCAAGATGCTGCTTTTGGTCATCGCCCACGGGTACGTGCGTTGCCTTGTACAACAGGACGTCCGCCGCCATCAGCACGGGATAGGCGAACAGCCCGTGCAGCGCCTTGTCCTGCTTTTTGCCGGCCTTGTCCTTGAACTGGGTCATGCGTTTGAGCCAACCCATCGGCGTGACGCAGCTGAACAGCCAGGCCAGCTCGGAATGAGCGGCGACGTGGCTTTGGCAAAACAGGATTGAGCGTTTCGGATCGATGCCGGCAGCGATCAAGGTGGCTGCAAGTTCGCGCGATTGGGCGCGCAGCGCCGCCGGGTCAGGCGCTGATGTCAGCGCGTGCAGATCAACGACGCAATAGATGCAATCGAAATCCTCGTCCTGTAGGCCGACCCAGTTGCGAACCGCGCCCAGATAGTTGCCCAGATGCATGGCGTGGGTCGGCTGAATGCCAGAAAAGATGCGGTTCATAGCGGCACGATTGACGGTTTGAAGGTGAAGAGCGCGCGGTTATCGCCAAGCGCCGACCTGCGGTCAAGCGCCGTTTTCGGGACCTGGGGTTGATCGCTGAAGCAGCTTGCGTAGGTCGCCCAGGTCAAGGCCGCCGATAAGATGAGCAACGGCAAAGTAGACGAGGGCGCCGGCGGCAATGATGCCCGCGAGCACAGGTGCTTGTACGGCAAGCCCGTCGGCTAGCCAGCCGGACACCGCCCAGGCGGCCAAACCGATCACAATAGCCATTGAGAGGCCGGCGGCCATCAGGCGCGGCAGCCTGCGTATCAAACGGCGGTCGAGCGTCAAGTGGCCCCGTCGACGCAAGCCTCGAGCCAGCAGGAAGACGTTCATCCAAGCCGTCACGCCAGTCGCCGCCGCAATCCCAACATGGCCCCACAAGGGCGGCAGGGAAAAGATCAAGCCGACCGAGAGGGCGGCGTTGATGACGGTGGTCACGATGGCGATACGGACCGGCGTAGCGGTGTCGTGGCGGGCATAAAAGCTGGTCTGCAGAACCTTTATGACCACGAAACCCGGCAACCCGATGGAGTACGCCATCAATGCCCAAGAGGTGGAGGCTGCGTTCTCAGGCGTAAATGCCCCTCGCTCAAACAGGGTCGCGACAATCGGAAGCGCCAAGACGATCAGTCCGATCGCCGCCGGCAGTGCTAGCAGCAGACTGTACTCGATGGCTCGATTTTGACTGCGGTGAACCGGCGCCTCGTCAGCGCCGTCGGCGGCCGCCTTGACCTGGCGCGCGAGCATGGGCAACAGCGCCGTGCCAATCGCGATGCCGATCACGCTGAGGGGCAGTTGATAGAGCTGGCTGGCATAGAACAGATAGCTGATCGCACCCTGCGGCAATTCGGATGCCAGCAGCGTATCGATAAAGAGATTGACCTGCATCACCCCGGCGCCAAAGGCGGCGGGTGCCATGATCTTGAAAAGCCTTCGGATCTGAGGCCCGAACGTCGGCACCGGCAAATGCAGCGGCATGCCGGCCCGGGCCGCCATCCAGGCCATGAAGACAAGTTGGGCGAGCCCCGCAATCGGGACCGCAATCGCAAGGGCGTCGCCGGCCAAGACTTCGGTGCTGTGCGAGATCAGCAGCGCGCCGATCATGATGGCGTTGAAGAGGATCGGCATGGCTGCAAACGGAGCGAACCGGTCGATGGCGTTCAGCACGGCGCCGAACAAGGCCGATATCGACATCAGCATCAGATAGGGAAAGGTCAGCCGGGCATAGTGGACCGCCAGTTCGTACTGTAGCGGATCGTCGGCGAAGCCCGGTGCCAGAACATACATCGCCCACGGCATTCCGATCATAAAAAGCGCGGTGAGCGGCAGCAGAATTAAGACCAGCACCGAAAGCGCCCTTTGCGCGAACATACGGGCTGCGTCTTGGCCCTTGCCCTGCAACTCGCCGCTGAAGATCGGCACGAAGGCGATCGAAAAGGCACCTTCTGCCAAGATCCGGCGAAACAGATTCGGCAGACGCAGGGCGACGAAAAAGGCGTCCGCGACGGGCCCCGCCCCCAAGACCGCAGCCGTCAGCACGTCTCTGGCAAAGCCAAAGACGCGGCTAACCAGCGTTAGACCGCTGATGGTGGCAAAGGCGCGAATCAAGGACATCGGGTCGGCAGTGTCGCGCGGATCGTCGGCGTTGCAAGGGCCGCGATGCGGTTTTTCAAGGGCGGCTTACGGGTCTTTTGGCTTTCTGGCTGCTCGCTTGGCGGGCCGTACCGGCTTTGCCGGCTTGGGTGCCGGCGCGCAATCCGGGTCCGTCAAGGCCGCCAACAGACCGGAACGGATCGCATCGAGCTTGGCCGAATGCGTGACTTTAAGTCCGAACACATCCTTAACGTAGAAGACATCCACCGCGCGTTCGCCATAAGTCGACACTTTCGCGCTCGTTATCTGCAGGTTAAGCCCGTAGAGCGCCAAGGTGACATCATGCAGCAGGCCTGGCCGGTCGCGCCCATTGACCTCGATGATAGTGTGGGTGCTGCTGGCCTCATTGTCGATCAGCACGCGGGGTTGGACCTTGAATACTCTCGTCCGGCTCGGCAGGTTGCCCCGTCGCTTAGCAATTTCGGTCTTTGGACGCATATTGCCGCTGAGGCTGCGTTCGATTGCGCTGGAAAGGCGCGCCAGCTTGTCGGGCGCTTGGAACGGTCCGCCATCAGCGTCCTGAACCGTGAACACGTCCAGCGCGGCGCCGTCGGTCATGGTGAAGATTCGCGCTTCGACGATGCTGGCCCCGACAACCGACAAGGCGCCCGACAGCCGGCTGAACAGTCCTGGATGGTCGGCGGTATAGACGGTCACTTCGGTAACGCCCCGTTGCCGGTCCACCCTGGTATCGACGGTCAATGCCTGGTCGTTTTGCCTGGCTTTGCGCAAGAGGCGGGCGTGATGGGCATGGGTGGCGGCATCCAAATGCAGCCAATAGGGCGCATAGCCCTTATCGAGGAAGGCGTCGATATCCTCGGCAGGCCAGTCGGGCAAAAATTCTCGGACCGCTTTTTTCGCGTGATCGATACGAGCTTCACGGCCCTTTTCTTCGTGAGCGCCGACAAGAATGTCCCGCGTCCTGTGAAATAGCTGCGACAGCAGCGTAGCCTTCCAACCATTCCACCGTCCCGGCCCAACAGCGCTGATATCGGCCGTGGTCAGGACAAGCAGCAAGCGCAACCGCTCCGGCGATTCCACGCGCGAGGCGAAATCGGCGATTGCTTCTTCGTCGTCGATGTCCCGCTTTAGGGCGACGTCGCTCATCAGCAGGTGCCAACGCACCAGCCAAACGGCCGTCTCGGTTTCTTCGTCGCTAAGGCCGAGCCTGGGGCCTAGCTTTGCTGCGACGCGTGCGCCGCGCACCGAATGGTCGCCGCCGCGCCCCTTGGCGATATCGTGGCAGAACATGGCGACATAAAGCGCGCGCCGGCTTTCGATCTTGCCAATCACCCGGCTGGCCAGCGGCCACTCAGCCTCGGCATCGCCGCCTTCGATCCGATTGAGAATTCCGATCGCGAACAGCGTGTGCTCGTCGACCGTGTAAACATGATACATGTCGTGCTGCATCTGGGCGACGACGCGTCCCCAATCGGGAACGAACTTGCCCAGCACCCCGGCCTCATTCATTCGTCTCAGGACGCGTTCCGCACCAACGGGGTCGCACAAGATCTCAAGGAATACCGCATTGGCGGCGTCATCCTCTCGCAACTTGTTGCCGATCAGCCGCGACGAACGGGTAACGACTTTCAGCGCGTTTGGATGAAATGGAAGGTCGTGCTTCTGCGCGACGCGAAAAAGCCGAATCAAATCAACGGGATCGTTCCGGAACTGTTTGTCGTCCGCGACGTTCAGGCGGCCACCATCGACGACGAACCCATCCAAGGGCTGGCCATCCTCATTGCTCTTGAAAAGGCGAAGGCGCAACGATCTGCGACCACGCGGACGGTGCTGGTTCTCGGCCTCAAGCGCAGAACAAAATATCCGGGTGAGGTCCCCGACATCCTTTGCGATCAGGAAATAGTGCTTCATGAAGCGCTCGACACCGGATGTTCCGGCGTGCGCGGTGTAACCCATCAGCCTTCCGACCTCCGACTGAAGATCGAAAGTGAGCCGGTCTTCGGCCCTGCCGGTCAGATAGTGAAGATGACAGCGCAGGGTGCGGAGAAACGATAGATCCTTGGTGAATAGATCTGCTTCCTCTTGCGTCAGCATTCCAGAAGCGACCAAACCGTCCGCTTCATCGACGCGGTATAGATATTTTCCGATCCAAAAGAGCGTCTGAAGGTCGCGCAGCCCGCCCTTGCCCTCCTTTATGTTCGGCTCGAGGGCATAGCGGCTATCTCCTTGCCGCTGGTGTCGCTCGTCGCGCTCGGCCAGCTTGGCTTGGACGAACTCGACACTGGTGCCGGCGACGATCTCCTTGTCGAACCGTTCGCTGAGTTCATCGAATAGGGCGACCTCTCCCCACAGCGGCCGCGCCTCCAATAGCGATGTGCTGATCGTCGTATCGCCCTTGGCGCTGCGCATTGTTTCCTGAACGGTGCGGACGGCATGGCCGACCTTGAGCCCCGAATCCCACAGTAGGTAAAGCAAAGCCTCAACGACTTGCTCGACCCGAGGCGCTCGCTTGTAGGGAAGCAAAAACAGCAGATCAATATCCGATCCCGGCGCCAATTCGCCGCGGCCGTAGCCTCCGACAGCGACGATCGCGAAGCGTTCGGCCATCGTCGGATTGGGTGCTGGAAACAGACGGTCGCCGACCGCGTCGGCCAGCGACCGGATCAACTGATCCATAAGATAAGACTGTTCGGCAACGCAGGCATCGCCGCCGCCAAACTCATCAAGGAACCGCCGGCGTATTTCGGCTCGTCCCTCTTCTAGGGTAGTCCGTGCAACGTCCAGCAATGCTCTCGTTTGCGCCGACCCGTCGCTGCCCGCCGCATCAAGCACGGCGTCGAAGTTTTCTACCAGGGCCTCGACATCGATGATCTGCCGAGGGTCGTTCAACCCGTGACCGGCGTCTGCCACCTCGGATGGCCGGGTGCGTGCGCGCTTGCCGCTGGTGGATTTGAGGAGATCGAGCATGGGGGTCAGATTATGGCAGCCTTGGACGATCTCAAGGGCCGCCGGTCATCGATCGGTCTTGGCGTTCAAGGTGACGCAGCAATCCAGTTAGCACGGGCTGGAGGTCTTCTTTGGTCACTGGCTGCGGCCGGTCACGCGAGGCCAGCGCGGCGAGCCTATTGGCGACGGCTTCCAACAGCGACTCAGACCGATCCAACCGCGATTTAATCTGGCTGATTTCACCAGCCATACGCTCCATGGTCAGCGCAAGCAGTCGCAAATCGTCGCGAGATGCTTCGTCCGTTCTAGCCGTTTCGGATTCTTCTAGCGTCACGATTGCTCCTGCAAGGCCCGCTTTAGTTCGTAAAGATACTCCAACGCCTCGCGCGGTGTCATCTCATCGGGGTTCAGCTCTTCGAGCAATGCGTCAGCCGGTGAGGGGGCAGTCGGCGCGGCTGGGATAGGGGTCGGCGCGGCGAACAAGGGTAGATCGTCGGCCAGACCGGTTAGTTTCGAACCCTGCTCACCCTGTTCGAGCGCGGCCAAAACCTGTTCGGCGCGCTGAACGACTGCGGCCGGCAGGCCTGCCAGCTTGGCCACATGGATGCCGTAGGACCTGTCCGCCGCACCGGGCCCGACCTCATGCAGAAAGACGATATCGCCCTGCCATTCCTTCACCCGCATGGTGTGGCAAGACAGGTGTTCGAGCTTTGCGCCCAGAGCTGTCAGTTCATGATAATGGGTCGCGAATAGCGCCCGACAGCCGATAGTTTGGTGAAGGTGCTCCACCGCCGCCCAGGCAATTGACAGGCCATCGAAGGTCGCAGTTCCGCGCCCGATTTCGTCGAGAATCACCAGGCTGCGGCCACTGGCTTGGTTCAAGATCGCCGCCGTTTCAACCATCTCGACCATAAAGGTGGATCGCCCGCGCGCCAAATCGTCCGAGGCGCCGACGCGGCTGAACAGCCGGTCAACGATGCCGATTTGCGCGCTGTCCGCCGGCACGTAGCTGCCCATCTGCGCCAGGATGACGATGAGGGCATTCTGGCGCAAAAAGGTTGATTTACCCGCCATGTTCGGGCCGGTGAGCAGCCATAGGCGTTGCTTGTTGCCGAGATCGCAATCATTGGCGACAAATCTGCCTTGGTCGGTCGTTGCCAACGCCGCCTCGACCACGGGATGGCGGCCGCCTTCAACCCGGTAGGCGGTATCGTCGTCGAGATGCGGCCTGTTCCAATCGGCGCTGGAGGCGAGCGTTGCATGGCTGGCGGCCACATCGAGCGAGGCCAGCGCGGATGCCGCTTTGGCGACCGATGCGGCCCGATCCGAAACCTCGGTAACCAGCGAGTCATACAGCGCCATTTCAGACGCCATGGCCTTGTCGGCCGCCTCGCCGATGGCGCGCTCCAACTCCGTCAGTTCCACGGTCGTAAAGCGCACTGCGCTGCCCAGCGTTTGCCGATGGATGTAGATCTCGGCCTGTTCTGGTGTGGTCAGCTTATCGGCGTGGGTTGGGGTGACCTCAAGATGATAGCCGATGACGTTGTTGTGCTTGATTTTGAGGCCGCCGACGCCGGTTTGCTTGGCGTACTTGTCCTGCAATCCAGCGATCAGTTGACGGCTATCGTCCCGCAGACGGCGCAGCTGATCCAGATCGGCGTCATAACCGGGCGCAATGAAGCCGCCATCGCGAACAAGAGCGGGCGGCTCGTCGACCAAGGCGCTGTTTAGCCTATCGGCCAGTACAGAGTCGCCGGTCAATCCATCCGCGATATCGGTAAGAAGGTCCGGCAAGGGTGTGTCATCCATTTGCGCCAAGCGCTGGCGCAGGTTTTGTGCCCCTGCCAACCCGTCGCGGATAGCCGCCAGGTCGCGCGGTCCCCCGCGACCGAGGCTCAGGCGGCCCAACGCTCGCTCCATATCGGGGCAGCGCCTAAGGTCCGCGCGTGCATCCTCGCAAAGCCGGCCCTGCTGGATGAGATATTGCGCCGCGTCGAGCCGCTTTTCGATCGCCGCCCTGTCGGTTAGTGGTGCCGTCAAATGGTTTGCCAGCAGTCTGGCACCGGCCCCGGTCAAGGTACGATCGATGGTGCTAAGCAAGCTGCCTTTGCGTTCGCCCGACAGAGTCCGCACAAGTTCGAGATTGCGTCTGGTCGCGGCGTCGATTTCGAGGCTACTGCCTTCTCTTTGGTG